>PEWQ01000159.1 GCA_002780065.1 Candidatus Hydrogenedentes bacterium CG07_land_8_20_14_0_80_42_17 | reverse complement strand
CTCAATGGGAAAAGGCGAGAGCGGAGAGACTGTTGATGAAAAAGGAAAAGCAGAATTGATGAAGCTGGCTCCGCAATGGGAAGAAGCGGCAAACAAAGCCGCAGAAGCTCTAAAAAAACATTCTGCAAATTGATATTAAAATGACTGAGAAGAGAAGAAAAGAGGCTCATGATGCTGACGACAAAGAACTCGAATTAATTATTCACGGTCACTTCTATCAGCCGCCGCGCGAAGATCCGTGGACAGAGGAGATAGAGGAAGAGTCTTCCGCAGAACCGTTTTCAAACTGGAACGAACGAATTCATTCCGAATGCTACAGGCCGAACTCGGTTTCAAGAGTGCTCGGCGAATTCGGAAAGATACGTGAGATAGTCAACAATTATACTTATCTCTCTTTCAATTTCGGGCCGACACTGCTTTCATGGATGGAAAAATACGATCCTCAAACACTTGCAAGAATTGTAAAAGCCGATTCGCTCAGCATGGCAAGAAACAATGGTCACGGCAATGCAATAGCTCAAGTTTACAATCATATCATCATGCCGCTCGCGGACGAAAAAGATCGTGAAACTGAAATTCTATGGGGAATCGCCGACTTCCGAAAGCATTTTGGAAGGGAGCCCGAGGCGATGTGGATGTCAGAAACAGCAGTCGATATTGCAACTCTCGAAGCAGTCATCAAGCACGGCATGAAGTTTGTAATTCTCTCTCCTTTTCAAGCGGCGCAGGTTCAAACTCCGGACAAAAAATGGGTTGATGTTTCAAACGGAAAAATAGACACCTCACAGCCCTACTGGATTCAAACACCTTCCGGCAATATTGCGGCATTTTTTTACGAGCCTGAACTTTCATCCGATATTTCGTTTAATCATCTTCTTCATTCATCTGAAATTTTTGTAGAGCGTCTAATGGAAGCTTTTGAAAAAAACAGCATGGTCAACATTGCCACTGACGGCGAGATTTACGGGCATCATGAACCGTTTGGCGATATGTGCCTTGCATACACTTTTTCAGAATATCTTTCAGGAAAAGAGAACAAAATTTCAAAACGTATTCGAGTCACGAACTACGCCTCGTTTCTGGAGCGGCATCCTCCAAAGTTGGAAGCCAAGCTTAAAGCCGGAGGTACTTCATGGAGCTGTGCACACGGAGTCGAGCGATGGAGATCAGACTGCGGCTGTAGAATCAATCACGATAACGGCTGGAATCAAAAGTGGCGAACTCCGCTAAGAGAAGCACTCGATACGCTCCGAGACTCATTGAGAAAAGTTTTCGAATCCGAAGGAGCGAAATGCTTCAAAGACCCGTGGGCAGTGCGCAACGCATATATTGACGTTATTCTTTCCGGCTACAATCCCGAAGAAAAACGGAAGTTTGCCGGCGAATGGTTTATCTCAAAAGAAACGGAAAAATGCTGGAGGCTTCTTGCTTCGCAACGAAATGCTCTTTTGATGTATACCTCCTGCGGCTGGTTCTTCGACGACATATCCGGCATCGAGCCGAAGCAGTTAATGCTTTATGCAAGCAAGGCACACACTGCTTTAGGGCAATTGATTTCAAATAGTTCTATCGAAAAGTTCTCAAAAAAGCTTCATGAAGCTGTATCAAATATTCCTTCCGAAGGAAACGGTTCAAAAATATTTCATGCAATTACTACTCCGAGATTAAAAGCAAAACAGCGATTCCTGAATCAGACGATATTGTCAAACTTTTCCGGAATCGAGGCGCACAAAGAAGGGCGCTACAAGATACGGCTTGAAGGCGAGGCGTTCTGGGGCGAAAATGATGAAGAATCCAATCTAAAAAAAGCAAACGGAATCTCACATCTCGGACGAGGAACAGCTCTAGCTTTAGATGTCCGCACCGAGAGCAAAACACGGTTTGCATGGATCTCGAAGTTTCAACCTAGTCCGCCCGAAACTATCATTTTCGAAATCGGAGAAAATTTTCGTTGGCCTGGCGGAGATCCCCGCGGAAAAACTTGGGATGAAATTCGACCTGTTGCCGGAAAGCGCAAGGGTGCGTTAGTATTGGGAATGAAAGATCTATTTAGAGTCGAGGCGCGGCATATTCTCAATGAGACTGAAAACAGAACCGAAAAGGAATTCAGCGTGCTTCTGAAAAATGTCGTTGGACTTTTGAAACCTGTTTTCGATATCTCCGATATCGTCGGATTAAAAGTAAATGAATCTATTATCAAGCTCTTGAAGACAATATCCGAATATGTATGGCATGAATATGTGATCGCCGAACTTTTTCATGACGCAAAAATATTCGAACATAAAATGAAACTTTACGGAATAGAAATATCCAAAGAAAGAGTTAGGGAAGATGTTTCTAACCGAGTAGATAGAATGCTAAAGCGTATCGGAGAAGAAGGCGTCAGAAGCCCTGAATTCGACAGAATGCTGACATTTATGAAAGCCGCTCAGGATGCAGAAATAAGGATCGATGCGAAAGTTGGGCAGGAGATTATTTACTCTCTGTTACGATCAGAAGGCCGTTCCATGATTGGAGCGATGCTTGAGGAAAAATCCGAAAACTATCCGTCGCTATTAAAACTTTTCGATGCAGCGGCACGGCTGAACATAGACATTTCGTATGAGCAAAAACTTATCGAACCCTTCGAGAAAAAGCTTTCCGAAGATCCTAGTGTGTGGCCGTAAAATGATCTTAGACGGAGAATCTCTGGCAAAAAAAGTTTATTTAGATGTAAAAAAACGCGTAGCTGAACTCGAAGAAAAAGGAGTCCGACCAGGGCTTTGTGCAATCAGAGTCGGTTCCGATCCGGCTTCACAACTTTATGTCGGTAAAAAGATTCGAGCATGCGAAAATTGCGGAATTAAATCTAAGGCAGTTATTCTTGATGAGACTGCCGAGGAGTCCGAACTTATCTCTGCAATTCAAAAGGAGAATGAAGACCCAAGCACTCACGGGATTCTCATTCAACTTCCTCTGCCTTCGTCAATAGACACTCAAATTGTGATAGAGGCAATTTCTCCAAAAAAAGATGTCGACGGATTTCATCCGTTCAATGTCGGCAGAGTCGCAACCGGTGTCGGTGGATTTCCTCCATGCACACCAAAAGGAATTCTAAGACTTCTCGACGAATACGGATTGGACGTGAGAGGGAAAGAAGTTGTAATTGTCGGAGCGTCGCGAATTGCGGGGCGGCCTACTGCGGAACTTTTTCTTTCACGAATGGCCACGATAACAGTATGCCATATCGAAACTAAAGACCTTGCATTTCATACGCGGCGCGCAGAGATATTGGTAGTAGCCGTAGGAAGGCCTGGTTTAATCACCAAAGAAATGATTTCGCAAGGCGTTGTAATAGTTGATGTCGGAGTTAACAGAATTATCGATTCAAATAATCCGAGAGGATTTCGAGTTGTAGGCGATGTTGCTCCTTCATGCCGTGAGCGCGCGTATGCGTGGACACCGGTTCCGGGCGGAGTCGGACCGATGACTGTTGCAATGCTTCTCGAAAATACTGTTATAGCCGCAGAGGCATCTCTCACCGGAATAACTGTATAGAAATGGAGAATAAAAATGACGCTTATTTCAATTAGAACTGCAATAGAAACTATTCTTTCATCCGTTTCTTCGCTCGATTCTCAAAATGTTCCGCTCAAGGATTCACTCGGGCTCGTGCTTTCAGAACCTGTTATTGCCAAAGACAATGTTCCGTTTCTTGATAATTCAGCAATGGATGGTTTTGCAGTTCGATCTTACGATTTGAAATCGGCATCTATCCTCAATCCGATTAAACTAAAAATTAATTCTAGAATGATATTGGCCGGCGATGGTTCTCAAAGAATTCTTAATTCCGGAGAAGCAATAAGAATCATGACAGGAGCTATTGTTCCTGAGGAATGCGACGCAATAGTTCCTGTCGAAGATGTTAGCATCGAAGAGAACTTTGCAATTTTCTGCGATTGCATTGAAGCCGAAAAAAATATTCGCAAATCTGGAGAAGACATGAAAGCCGGTTCGGTCGTTCTCGAACGCGAAACGATAATGACTCCGGCAGCATTCGGAACAGCCTCTGCGGCGGGCGCAGATCACGTCACTGTAATCAGAAGGCCTTCAGTTGCAGTTCTAACCTGCGGTGATGAATTAATTTCTTTTGATAAAGAGATATCACCGGGAAAAGTCAGAAATTCCAACGGAATCGTTCTATACGGACTCTTGAAAGAATTGGGATGTTTATCTATCGATCTCGGAACCGCTCGAGATGAGAAATTAGATCTTTCTGAAAAACTTGACTCAGCTAGAAATGCCGACGTCATTCTGATTTCAGGCGGAGTCTCGATGGGAGAACGTGATTTAATACGAGAGGTTCTTGACGAACTAGGATTTAAGATGAAATTCTGGAAAGTGCAGGTTAAACCCGGCAAGCCGCTACTCTTCGGAATTCTCAATGGAAAGCCCGTATTTGGACTGCCCGGAAATCCAGTCTCGACGCAAGTCTCATTTGAAATATTCGTTCGCCCGGCTCTTCTCACAATTATGGGGCGCTCAAATATTTTCAGAAGAACAGAACGTGTTCTTCTCGAAAAAGAATTGAAACGAGCTCCAGGCAGACCTGAATTTTTACGGGTAAAATTGACTTCATCTGATTCCGGAAAATATCATGTATCTCCGACTAAAAAAGAACAAGGCTCTGGAATAACCACTTCAATGCTTCACGCAAACGGATTGCTCTTCGTCGAATCGGAAACTATCTACATTCCAAAAGGCGAATCTGCTCCGTGTTTGATACTGGATGACTGGCTGTCCTCCGAATTCGGAATTAAGAATTCAAACTAAAAAAATATTTTAGCTTTTCAAGCAGATCTTCTCCGTCATTCATTGCACTGCCTGGCACAACCTCAATAGATATTTTTTTATTACCGGCATAGATGATCAATTGCTTGCTTTCATCGACTCGGCTCTGAACCGAATAAGAGATCGAATCGGAATTAGAAGAGAATTTAACTATCTTCATTTCGGTGTTAACCACTTGAATATTATTCTTAATAATTCCAACCGAACGAATAGAGATATCATCTTTTCTATGTTTCACAGAAATATATTGAGACTTCACATCTGGAATTATCATTTGGAGCAGTTCGAGCATGTCAAGTTTGTATAAAATATCCGGAGGAGAATCCAATTCAATGTCAGCGTTTAGAAGAAACGGAAATGTTTTCAATTCCGCATTGCCAAGCGACTCGGACCAATTGCGCTCCAACTTCAGAACCGCATCAGGTTCATAAACTCTACCTCGCTCAACTACTCCGAGCAAAAATCCGTTTGGTTTATATTCATATACAACTTCATCGCCATAGCCCCATCTACTGCTATCAATCTCAGGAAAAATTTTGCCGGCCGCTGAAAGTTCTCTTTTCGGTTTTGGATAGCTAAAAAAAACTATCAAACTTCTTGTCCCTCTTGAAAAGCAAATAGAAGTATCTGAACGAATAATAGCAAGGTTTCCTTTCATTTCAGATAGCGGCTCAATAAATGCAGAAGTAGCAGTATCTGCTGAACCGACAGCAAAAATTATTTGAAATATAAATGCAACAGCAAACATGATAAGTATTCTACACGGAACGGAAAAAATATCAATTAACTATTCTCCAGTGGAACGTGTGAAATATTGAAAAATGAAAATTAGAAAAAGATGTTGCGTATAATTTCATCTTTTGCTATTCTGTCTTCCTGTCCTAAATGTGTAGTCGGGCTTTGCGCCCGTCTCCGCCGTTCATAACGGCATACCCGGCACTGACAACAGTGCAATTTTAACGGGCAGGAGAAAGGATTCACTGTGAATTTTAAAGAAATTTGCGATCGGGAATTAAAAGAATCGGAGGGGCTTAAAAATCTTCTGAAGAAATTAGAAGACGTGAAGGGAAAACGCGTGCTTCTCTTCGGGCATGATGATCCGGACGGAACTTCATCAGCTTCAATCATCAAACGAGTACTTGAAAAGAAAGGAGCATCTTTTGTTCACACTGTTTTCCCAGAAGGCTTCGATGTTTTCCCTTACGAAATCGAAGCTGAATCGAAGTATGGTCCCTTCGACCTCTTCGTTTCGGTTGATAAAGGTTCAAAAGACGGGCTGGACAAAATTGTCGAAATGGGACTCGATACGCTTGCAATCGATCACCATTTTCTTATGGGTGAAATCAAAAAAGCCACTCTCTTTAACTCTTTGCTCACAAAGCGTTCATACTGTTCCGGTTCTTACTTGTGCTTAATCGTTTCCACTTTACTCGGATGCGTCGAGCCGATCGATGAATTCGACGCGTTGATAGGTTTGAAAGCCGACTTTGCAATAGACCCTACGTCAGGAAATTTCGGCGGCGCAGATTTTGTAAAGCCATGGATCGAAGAAATTAAACCTCGATGGGAAAATCTTTTTAAAGAAATTCCGGGCACTGCAACTTTATTCGACACTGCTCAGCGCGAAAAAACAACTCTGCTTTCTCAAATCGCGGAGGTATATTTTGCGGTCACCGGCGGCGCATTCCAATATTTCTATCCTGATGACCCGATACTCGGAAAACTGAATCAGCCTCTGCTCTGCTTTGAAGAGAATCTGAAGCTCAATACAAAAATTGACAAACTTAAAAAAGTAAATTCACTCGAAGATTTTATGAAGCTGATCGACAAAAGAGAAGCATGGCAGAGAGCTTATGATCTTTTCAAACGCAACTGGTCCGATGTAGTGAAGAAGATGGAGACTGCTGTTCCCATTGGCAGAGCTAACGACGCAACAATATATCTCTTCGTTTCAGACAAGCTTCCACTAATCCCGATGGTTGGCGGCATTGCTCTTGCTGAAAAGGTCAAAAAGAACGCAGACGGAGAAGGCATGATCTTCATGATCAATACTGAAATCACAAGTCAGGGAAAACTCGGAACGCATTTTTCTCTTCGAGCCACGAGCGACAAAATTCATGTCGGAAAGATATGTCAGGCTTCAGCCGCGCGATTGAATGAAGTATTCAACAATCCAACAGAAATTTCCGGAGGAGGTCATCCGCGAGCAGGAGAATGCAGAACAAGAAATGCCGGCGTTCCGCACGGAATAGCTCTGTATCATGGAATTTCGTTGCTGCGCGAACTTCTCGAACTTGAAGCGAAACGTTCCTCTTGGACAGACTCAGATAAGAAGCGCGCTGTTGAATTGGGGATTGCATCATGACTTTTGCAGAAACTGATTACGCAGGTTTGATTTCGGAAATAGAGCGCATTGTCGAAGGAAAAAATCCTTTCGAGACTATAGCAATGATTAAAGAGTTGCTCAATATACACAGAAATATTTCTCTTTATCCAGGTCTCGTAGCATTAGTTGGAAAATCATCGAAGCAAGAAGCAACTCATGAAGATCTTCGCATCGGCGATTTTATAACGTGGTCTAAAGATGGGCGCTCATTTGCAGGCGCAATCACAAAGAAAGACGATTCCGGTATTTATCTTGAAACAGTCTGCGAATCATTTGAACAGAAAGACTTCAAATTAACTGAAGGCAAGGTCACAAAAATAAGTCATGATGCTCTGCAGAGAACATGGCCGTCACTTGTTTTTTCTGAAAAAGTAAAGATGAGCAAAACTGTATCTGAAAAAGTTAAACCATCTTTTGTAAAGCGGCAGAGGAGCGGACGATGAAACTCGATTTGATGAAAGAACAGATTATTCTTGTCGACGGTCCTGCTCGTATCGAGCTCGTCTCCGGCGAATGTGAAGCTGTCGGAGCGCTTCTAAAAAGTCATGACCGAATTTTTATTCCGAAGGGCAAAAAAATTCCTATCGAGGGAGTAACTTCTTCACAAATTAATCTCTCCGCAGAAGAAGGTCATGTAGAGACCATACCGTATCGAACAATTCCACGTTCTTGGGATATTCTAGTTGAAAAGATTCTTAAGGAGCGTCCGAAAAGTATTTTTGTAATCGGAGAAATGGACACCGGAAAATCTTTTTTTACTACGTATATGGGCAACAGACTTTTTCGAGCGGGATTGAGCACGGCAATTCTTGATTGTGATACAGGTCAATCGGATATAGGGCCGCCAGGAACTTTCGGACTCTCTTATGTAAAAAAACCTGTTGCATTTTTGCCGCAAGCTCCTGTCGATGCGATGGCTTTCATCGGAGGTCATTCGCCTGGCATGCATTTTACTGTCGCATTATCGGCGTTCGCTAGAATGACCAGAAACGCATTTGAAAATTCCGACGTGCTTCTCATCAACACTTCAGGTTGGGTGCAAAGCGACGGAGGAAGAGCATACAAGATTGCAAAAATGGAGTTATGTCCTCCGGGGCTTGTAGTGCTGCTTCAACGCACCGACGAATTAGAACATTTGGTTAAGCATATTCCTGAAAAAAATGTTTTCAGACTAACCGTATCCAAGTCGGCAACGTTCACATCGCCCGATGTGCGTAAATCTCTCCGAGAAGAAGTTTCGCGCGCTTACATGTCGAAAGCAAAACTTATAGAAATAAGTTCCTTTGCTACAATGGGAGCATATTACGGAACCGGGAAATCTGTTGAAAGGCCGAAAGGAATCGGCAAAGAAGTAGTCCATATTGAAAAGTTATCTGCATGGGAAGGGCATCTTGTCGTGCATAAGAGCGATATCTCAGGTGAAGCAAAAGCAAAAGTAATGGCGGCATTACCAGGAAAAATTTTCTGGGTGCCATGTCATCATGCTGTAGGAGCTTTAGTCGGATTGCTCAATCAAAACGGAGATTGTATGGGGCTTGGTGTAATACAAATGCTAAAATGGGAAAAGCGCATTGCAGAGGTCTGGACGCCGATTCCACATCAATCTCTGAAAAATGTCAGTATTATTCAGTTCGGTTCGATTAGGCTCACGAATGATGGATTTGAAGCAGGATTTCTTCCGCCAGGAACGATTTAAGTTTATATATACACATATTATCTCAAAAAATTAAATAGTTCCATGGTATTGAAATAAATGCTTGTTTGTGATAATCTTTTTTTATGGTTAAAAGTACTGTTTTAGGTCGTCTGACAGATAACATGTGGGACATTGAAAAGGACTTAGTCTTTAAGTATCTTTATGATTCTCATGTCAATCCATTAGATTATGAGGATACGCCAACCTTGGCCGTGCGTATCGCTGATGACCTCGATATCGCAGTACGAAAGGTTGAGGATATATTGAATAGACTTGTCGCCGAGAAACTTGTGGAACACATATCGGCAGCTGGCGATTTTTATCGAATCTCCTCATGCGGCGTAGAGAAAGTCGAACAGATGGTTCGCAAGCTGTGAACCAAAGATTTCTCACTCAAGCAGTGCGGAATCTGAGCGTAGCCAAAAAACTAAAGTCGACCGAAAATGAATGGTGCGTATTTCTTTGCCATCAGTCTGCAGAACTCGCAATGAAGTCGCTTCTTCTATCTCTCGGTCACGATTGGCGTCGTCTCAAGGATCCAAGTCATAGCCTGTCAAAGATATGGTCTGACTTTCTCTTCAGCTCAAAACATTTTGAGCAATCCGACTTGGCGTTGCTTGACGCTGTATACATTGATTCGCGTTATCCTCAATCATTTACGCCGGAGGTGCAATATTCGAAAGTGAATACTGATAATTATGTTGATGCCACCGAAAGAATATTGAAGACTTGCCAACTGCTATTTCAAAAATTAGATGTGGTTAGAAAAGCACTATCTGAATAGCTTTATAAACACAAAATAAAGTGTATCTATTGAATTCGTAATAGCTCTATTCCTGAATCGAGAAGTATTGCAATCCAGCCCTTCTTTGCAGATACAGCATGAATTCTTGAATATGTGTCCGACTTGAAAGCAATATTGCCCTCAAGTTTGATCTCGACATATTCGCCGGGGCCTCGAATGCCTTCCTCTTTCATAACCGTAATTTCATAATTATTTCCGGCAACTCGAGTCGAATCTTTTTTTAGTCGATCCAATTTTCTTCTTCGTCCGGAATATCGAGCCGCTCCATTTTTGAGAAGAAATAAATCCTCAGAAAACGACATCAAAATCGAACCGTCGCGATTAACTTCCATTCCATCCGGAGTCTCAGGCAATCCTAAATACCTGCCTACAACTTCAAGCGAGCCTATTTTCTCGTTCAACGGCAAGTAATGAAGATTTTCGAATATGTTTACGCGAATCGAATAATTCGATATTTTTCTTCCATTCTTACCTGAATAAACTATCACTCCTATTTCATCATCATCTTTCTTCGATTGAAAAAATGGAATTAGAACAATCTCTCCGTTCATTTCTCTTCCAATTTCAGAAATAGAATTTCTATTCAAAGCAACTTTTCTATCATTCGGAACACGAAGCAGACTCACTCTAGTCTCGGTTCCGCCGGCAAAGCCGCTCTGCTCAAGCAAAGCCTTCACAAAGCTAGAATCGAATGAATCGGCAACAATCTTCGGAGCATTTTGAATTCTGAACAGAACTATTCTCATCTCCGAAGGTTTTTCTTCATGCTCCAACGGAGTATAAGAATTACGAGTGGAATTATTTTTTTGACCGTCAGTCGTTCTGCTAGAAATTGCAATGTCGTCTTCCCTTGCACTGCCCGAAATTAATTGTATCGCCACATGTTCAGGTCTAATTCTGAAAATTTCGCCTTTGCCAACAACTTGCCGTTCTCTGCCGCGAATAATCTCAACTTCAGTTCCTTCAGGCAAAGCTAAATCACTACTAGGCTCAGCAAATGCGGCATCGCGCGTTGCAAAAAAAATCCGAGACTCTGCATAAATTTGTAAAGTGTTGAAAGGAATTGCCGATAATAAAACCAGAACGCTTATTAAGGGGAGGTTAGAAAAGATGACACGAGGAATCGAAGAAGTAATTGAACATATCAATAAGCGGATTGAAGCATTGGAAAGCGAGCTAAAAAAGCTCGATGAAGTGCGGCAAGGCATCACAGAAGGCCGCGGCACAATTCAGCTTCCGTCATCATTTGATTTTCTGAATAAAAGAGTAGCTTAAGCAATTTTAAATTCGAACTCACAGAGCTAAATTATTCTCCTCTTATTAATCAGTTTTTCCAAAATGGAAACATCGGCTCTAATCATACCTAGTTTTCTATCAGGTCTATGCGAGCCGTGAAAATCACTTCCGCCGACAATTAGCAATCCCAATCTGTCAGCCACTTTTCTCCAACGCTTCATGGTCTGGTGATTATAGCTGAGATAATCTGCTTCAATTCCGCAAAGCCCTTCTCTGGAATATACCTCGATCATCATCTCGTTATCAAATGTATGAGGATGTGCGAGAGCAGGAACACCGCCGGCTTTAATCACAAGGTCAATAGCCTCGGTCGGCAATAATTTCGGTGAAGGAATATATGCCGGTCGCCCCTCGGCTAAATAAAGTTGAAACGCTTCGTCAATCGATCCGGCGTAGCCTGCTTTGACTAAAGCGGCCGCAATATGAGGTCTTCCAACCGAGCTTTCATTCGACCTTGAAGTCAATTCAATTTTCATTCCAAGCTTTTCAAGTTTGCTGAGCATTAAAGCCGCACGTTCTCTTCGCCGCGCGCGAAGAAAATTTAAAGGTTCCCGGAGAAATGGGGACTTGTGATTAATAAAAAATCCCAGAATGTGGCAGTTGCCTTTAGGCACATCGCATGACATTTCAACACCCGGAACAATTTTAATATTTTTATTTTGCGCGCATTCAATCGCAGAATCGATTCCATCTACAGTGTCATGATCAGTAATTCCGATTGCATCGAGCCCGCACTTCACTGCCTCTTCAACTAATTTCTTTGGAGTAAATTCGCCATCAGAAGCTGTTGTATGCGTATGTAGATCCACTCCACCCCTTTCTGCTATTTCAATCATACTATCCTCATATTTAAAAATATTATGCACCGAATTTGAATTAGTATCCAGAAAGAAAAAAAGCTGGAGGTTCCCGCAAGCCTTCACCCCTACACCGCCTCGCCTGTGCTTGCGCGCTTGCTTATCCAGCACGTGCGAGGGGAACACATGCGAGGGCGCACGTGCCTCCTATCTTTTAATCCTTTATTCGAAGACCAACGAAGCCATGAGTGCGGCGCCGATAGGAAGACACGATTCGTCAATGTTGAACTTTGAATTGTGATGACAGAAGCGAGTCGAAGATTCCTCTCCGCCAGATCCCAATCTAAAGAAACAAATCGGAACTTTTCCGCCGTAATATGCGAAGTCCTCGCTTCCCATCGACGGGTGTTTAATTTCTATTACGTTCTTCTCTCCAAGAATATCTGCCGCAGTTCTCTTCACGCAGTCTGTAAGCTCAATATCGTTCTCAAGAATAGGATAGCTCTCGATAAGTTTAAATTCGATTCCGGTTTCAAGAGCAGTTGCAGACGAGCGCGCAATTTGTTCAACTTGTCTCCGCAATAATTCTCCGGTCTCTTGGTTCAGAGTTCGAATTGTGCCTTGGATTCGAGTCTCACCGGCAATTATGTTTCGTCTCGTTCCGGCATGAAAAGAACCTATTGTGAGCACTGCGCTGTCAAAAGGACTGACTCTTCGCGAAATCAAAGTTTGTATCCGAGAGACAAACTCCGCGCCTGCTACAATCGAATCTCGGCAATCATTTGGAAACGCAGCATGTCCTTCTCTCCCAATAAATGCGACGTCGAAATCGTCGCTCGCCGCCATCATCACTCCACTCTTTACTCCAATTGCGCCCGCAGATAATTGAGGGTAAACATGCTGAGCAAAAGCCGCTGTCACGCCGTCAAGAACACCTTCACTAATCATCGCTTGAGCGCCGCCGGGAGCAGTTTCTTCCGACGGCTGGAAAATAATCCGCACTCCCCTTTTGAGATCTTTCTTTTTTGAGGCAATAATCTTTGCGGCGCCAAGCAGCATTGCCATGTGCGCGTCATGTCCGCACGCATGCATAAGACCTTGATTCTTCGACGCGTACGATGCATCAGTCTTCTCTTCCAGTTCAAGCGCATCCATATCAGCTCGAAGCATTATTCTGGACAAGCTCTCACCAATGTCGGCGACTACACCCGTTCCCGCAACTCTTCTGACTTCAAATTCACCGATTCGTTCTAATTCCTTTTCAATTCGCTCTGCAGTCTTTTCCTCACGAAATCCAGGTTCCGGATTCTCATGAAAAAACCTTCTCAACTCAATTATCTCTTTCGAATTTTTTATCGCTTCATCAATTATTGTCATCAATTAACCCTTTTCGTATTTACAAACACGTTCGATTATATTACCTATTCGAGTGTGAGTTCCACAATTCTAAAAATCTACCATATTCCATAATCTCTATTCCACGTTTCAATGCGTCGCTATACTTTGAGCCCGGTTCGTTTCCAAGAACCAATAAGTTCGTCTTTCCCGATACTGAAGATTGAATGCTTCCGCCCATCTTCCTCACCGCTTCTTCCGCTTCAGTGCGGCTAAGTCCCGGAATCGAACCTGTGACCACAACTTTTTTTCCAAGAAGAGGGCCATTCACATCCTCCCTTTTCTTCTCTTCAATGCAGGCCTTCAATCCGCAACTGTGAAGTTTATCCAGCAAATCCACCGCCGCAGGTTCTCTCATAAAATCATAAACACTCTTCGCCAAAATCTCTCCGATTTCGCTGACCTGAATCAAATCTTCAATCGAAGCCTCTCTCAGAGCCTTCAAAGAACCGAATTCATTTGCAAGGTCGCGCGCAGTAGTTTCTCCGATTCCAGAAATTCCAAGCGCGAATATAAATCTTTCAAGCGATTTTTCTTTTGATGCCGCTATCGCCTTCAAAAGATTTTTCGCAGACTTTTCCGCCATTCGCGGAAGGCTTATCAATTGATCAGCAGAGAGAAAATAGAGATCCGAAATATTTTTTACAAGTCCTGACGAGACGAGCTCATCGACCATTGATTCTCCAAGTCCGTCTATCTCCATCGCCTTACGGCTTCCGAAATGAAGAATTTTTGCGCGCACTGCCGCAATACAATTCACTCCGGTGCATTTCCATTTTATCTTTCCTTCCTCTTTCTCAAGCAAAGAGAAACAGACCGGGCACTTATTCGGCATTACAAACGGCGGGTTTCTTTTCTCCGCAGGTTTGACGCTGATAATCTGAGGAATTATCTCGCCGGCTTTCTGAACAACGACATAATCTCCAACTCGAATATCGAGCCGCTTTATCTCATCTTCATTATGAAGAGTAGCCGACGATACGGTCGTTCCTGAAAGATGAACAGGTTCGAATTTTGCGACAGGAGTAATTACTCCTGTTCGTCCAACCTGCAGTTCAATTGCGAGCAGTTTCGATTCAGCAGTTTCCGGAGAAAATTTGTAGGCTATAGCCCAGCGAGGAGAGCGCGCCTTTTCACCAAGTTCGCGCCGTAGCCGATAAGAGTCGACTTTTATGACAAGTCCGTCAGTATCAAACAAGTAACTCCGCTTTTCTTCCTCTTTCCGCTTTAAATTCGTCAGAATCTTTTCAGCAGAATCGTAAAGAATTCGATTCGGAACCACCGGCATTCCCAACTTCTCCAGCTTCATCATAAATTTGAAATAGTCGGAATCTCTACCCGCAAAACTGTGAATAAAAATTTTTAGTTCTCTACGCTTAACTTCTTCCCGAGCCATAAGTTTCAAAGTACCTGCCGCGGTATTACGAGGATTCGCAAAAGGAACCGAACCTTCTTCCGTCATCTGCTCCGATAATTTTGCGAACCGCTCACGCGAAATGTAAACCTCTCCGCGCAGATGCAAAGCACCGTCAGTCACTCCCTTTATCCTCTTAATTTTGAGCGGCAATTCTTTAATTGTAGTCACGTTAGATGAAACATCTTCGCCCGCAAAACCGTCGCCGCGCGTAGCCGCAAATTTGAACTGCCCGTCAAGATACAGCAAAGCCACCGCAACACCGTCTATCTTGGGTTCTACAACATATTTAAAATTTTTGTTTCCGACCGCGCTTCGAACTCGATTGTCAAATGCCATAAGTTCTTCAGGCGAATAAGTATTATCGAGCGAAAGGAGCGGAATCTCATGTTTGATCTGATTAGATTTTTTCTCCGTTGCTCCAACCTTATTTGTCGGTGAATCCTGACGCGCAAGTTCAGGAAATTTTTTTTCGAGCTCCATTAATTCCTTCAGCATAAAATCATATTCATGATCCGATATTTCCGGACGAGCCGTTACATAGTAAAGCCAGTTGTGTCTGAGAATCTCATCAATAAGTTCCTGCATCCGTAATTTAGCCGAAGAAACTATATTCTCATGCGTTCGCCTCTTCATTCTTTGCCTCGAATTAACTTTACTGCTTTTCTAACTATTTTTTCGTTGCCTGCGATAATCGAGCCTTTCGACAAATATTCATCTCCGGCATCGTAATCAATCGTAACACCGCCGGCTTCCCGAACAATAAGCGCGCCGGCCGCAATATCCCACGGGCCGAGTCCATCTTCGAAAAAAAACTCGAATCTTCCTGCCGCAGCGTAAGCGAGATCCAGCGCGGCAGACCCGATTCTTCTTACGCCTTTCACTTCAATCAAGACTCGTTTGAAACGTTCGATGCAATTGAGATCAGGCTTTGTTCCGCGCATTGCTCCGAATCCGGTTGCCGCAAGCGCATCTTCGAGTTTGCTTTCTTTAGAGACTTTGATTCGTTCTGAGCCGCGCCAGGAGCCCAATCCGCGTCCCGCAAAAAACATTTCCTCACGCAAAGGATCGTAAATTACTCCTGCTGCTTCGCCTCTAAAATCGCAAACTGCAATTGAAACCGCCCAGTGCGGAATACCTGATGCAAAATTCGTTGTTCCATCCAATGGATCGACAAGCCATCGAAATTTTTTTCCTTCTCTGCGAATCAACTCTTCTCCAACTATTTCATGCTCGGGATATTTTTTTTCTATTTCCTTACGAATAAATTTTTCCGTCTCGAGATCAGCCTCCGTAAGAACATTTCGCGGACTTTTCAAACGTTCGTTCAGCTTCGACTTTTTTGAAGAAAAATATTTCTTCAAAATTTCACCGGCATCTATTGCAATGCGCTTCGAAAATTCCAGAAGTTCCTCGATCATAAATTTCTCCCTGACACCATACAAACGCTTTTCAACATACAGTCGTCGCAGACCTTACTTCTCTTGCCTTTGCAACCCTCCACAATTCCGATCCGCGACAGAGCAAAATCATATCGCACGGGATCGGCAGGTGAAAAGGTTTTCAGCTTCTCCGTTATCTCGACTGCTGTGCGCCACGAAGCCGCCTTTCCGGCAGTCAAACCCAAAAGGCCGGCAATTCGAAAAACATGCGTATCCAGCGGAATCACTAAATCCGCCGGAGAAATAAATTTCCAGAAACCAAAATCGATTCCGTCATCAGGTCTAACCATCCATCGCAGATACATAAGCATGCGCTTGCAAGGCGAGCCGTCTCGCGGCGAAGAGATCAAACTATTCTTTTTTCGGCTTGGATTGTTTCCATTTAATTCGCCGCAGAAAAGAATCAGAGCCTTTTCGAAAGGCAGATTTTTTTTCCATATCGATCCAAGCGATGTATTGGAATTCAAAATTTCATGCAGTCGCCATGCCAAAACAATAAAATCTTCTGAAGTGAAAAACCTGTGCTTGAAATTTTTCAATCGTTTTGAAATCTCTTTTTTCGACGATTCGCGAATTACCTCAAACGGCCTGGAATCCATTCTATCAAAGAATTCGCGGGCTTTTCGGCGAATCATCTCGGCTCTTCCGAGCGCAAGCGCAGAGGCGAATAAACCTCCAATCTCGATGTTTTTTCTTCCGCGAAGTTCATGAACCACGCCGACCGGGTCGGAATCCCTGTATTCGGATTTATATTTTTGCACAAGCTCATCTAAAAGTTTTTTGAAAATTTCTTTTCTCATTTCGAACATTTTACGATTAAATCATACAAATGAAGAAGTCGTTTTTATTTTTATCTATTTTAATAATTATTTCGGTCGGAATTAAAACCAAAGCCGCAGGTCCTTTGCCTTACGTACCCGGCGAGGTTATTGTGCGGATGAAGACCTCCGGAGCTGTTCCTCACGGTTTCAGCGCCATGTCAATGCCTGCTGAAAAAGATTATGTCATCGTCTCAACAAAGTCCGGCCAAACAGTCGAAGAAGCTGTCAGTGAACTTTCTATGCAAAGCAACGTAGTATTTGCTCAGCCGAACTACATCTACCGCGGACTCGTCACAATTCCAAACGATACAAATTACAGTCAGCAGTATCATCTCGAAATTATCGGAGCTCCGAAAGCATGGGATATTACAAAAGGTTCTGTCAGCGAAACAATCGCGATTATTGATTCAGGTACCGACTCGACTCTGCCTGATCTTGCCGCGCGAATAGTTTCAGTTCCCGGTTCAGATATTTACGACGGAGACAATGATCCTTCTGATACACCGTCAGGCTCGGGACACGGCACCGAAGTCGGAAGCATTGCCGCGGCAGTGACGAACAATGCTTACAACGTCGCGGGAGTTGATTGGACTTCACACCTGGCTTTCTTTCGAGTATTGAGCGGCGAACAGGCAAAAGGAACAAGCGCAACCATCGACAGCGGCATCAAAAGAGCTATCGACAACAACGCAACAGTCATCAACCTGTCTTTTGGATTTATCGGAGCCGCAGTTGACAACCTGATTGAGGCAAGACTCGCAGAGGCATACAGCAAGGGAATAATTATTGTTGCCGCGGCGGGCAATGACGGCACTTCGCCTGTAATCTATCCGGCAAGTTCTAGTTACGCAATCGGTGTTGGAGCCAGCACTTCGTCCGATGCGAGGGTTTGGTTTTCTAATTATGGAGCCGCAGCAGGATTGACAGGTGTCGACATCATGGCTCCAGGATTCGGCATTGTCACGAACGCACTAAATGGAACAGTAGTGAGCGGTTCCGGGACTTCATTTTCCGCTCCGATTGTTTCCGCCGCGGCGGCGCTTGCGCGGAGTGTGCGGCCGGGATTGACTCCGGCGCAGTTTCTAACATATTTGCGTTCAACGGCAAAAGATATCGGATCTGCAGGGTATGACGAATACACCGGAGCCGGAAGAATCGATCTCTACAATTTAATTCGAACGCTCGCGGCTCGAAGCGATTACGGCGATTCGCTTCCAAACGCCGATGCTAAAACTGCCGCAATGGCGTCAGGAGGACGTCAAAGCAGTCAGGCGCTTGTTCTTTCCTATCAAGATTCTTGGGCCAGCTTCTATCAAGAACATAACGCGAACAAAGGAGTTATAAAATTCTACTGGTGCCCGGACTCGACGCAACACTCTGACACAGCATTCGTTCTTACTCAAAAAGGAAACAATGCGCACTCGAGCGGAAATCTCGACCTGATCTTCAGGTCCGACAGAAAGCTGGAATTGAGACTGCAGGATTCGGCAACGCTGGTATCGTCAACAAAATTAAATTACGGACAGTGGTATCAAGTTGCGGTCTCTTACGGAGATAGCGGAATTTCTCTATGGCTCAACGGAGATTCAGAAGTCTCTTCAGGAGTCACTGGCGGGCCTCCTGTCAGCGATACACTTTATTTTGGCGCACCGTATCAGCTCGGTAATGCTCAATCTGCGCGAGGAAGATTCTGCTCTCTTGCATTCAGCACTACGCAGTCCGAACTTTTTCCGACAGCATTGACGATTAAAATAGAATCGCACAGCACTCCTACCACGGAAGTTGGATCAGCTATTGTCGGATGGAAAGCTATCTCATCCGATACAAGTGATATCCTCGTAGATATTTATGTGGATACAGACAATCAAGATTACAACGGAACTATTTTTTCTTCAGCAGTTTCTAATGACCAGAATGAGGCAGTGTCTCTCTCGACACTTGAGCTTGGTAAAAGTTATTACTTCTACGCTGTTGCGACGGATTCCTCAACACGTTACAGCACATTTCCGGAAAAGGCTTTTGCTTACGCCTCTGCCGCGTTTACGAATAATTCACCTCCGACAGTATTCGTCAGCGGAAGCACAGGCAGTTCCGGCGGCGGATGCATTCTTTCGAATTTGCCAATCGGAAGCGATTTATTAAGAGAATTCCGTGATATTTTAATGAGCTTCAAAATCGGACGGCTCATGACTGCTCTGCACTATCTGTTATTAGGAAGATAAAAATTACTTTTCATCTGGAGGCACGTATGCGATAAGTTTGCTTCGCTAGCACAGGCGATGGCGTCCATTGACGCGGGGCGCCCTTTGACGCGGGGCGCCCTTTGACGCGGGGCGTCCATTGAC
>PEWQ01000198.1 GCA_002780065.1 Candidatus Hydrogenedentes bacterium CG07_land_8_20_14_0_80_42_17 | reverse complement strand
CGTGATGTATGGCAAGTAAAATGTTGATTGTTTTCTGCTCTGTTTCATGCATAATGCCGCATTATGTTTGAGCGTCTTATCTCTATTGCAGTCATAGTTATCATCGGAGCCTTTTCGAGGAAGTGG
Source organism: Candidatus Hydrogenedentes bacterium CG07_land_8_20_14_0_80_42_17 (assembly GCA_002780065.1). GTDB lineage: Bacteria > UBA8481 > UBA8481 > UBA8481 > UBA8481 > UBA8481. The sequence goes on along the minus strand of PEWQ01000198.1, from coordinate 10,456 downwards.
CACAAGATCGATTCCTCTTCTCTGACAAAAATAACTCTGGATATTTTTATGCCTCCGCTCATCTTCATATCAATTATAGACGCCGAAATAGATTCTTCTTTAATTCTTCATCCTGCTCTTTCATGTTCGGTTGTCATACTTGGAACTCTACTATTTCTGAAAATAATTTCTATGGCTTCGAATAAAGATTACATGCGCTATTCGATGCCTATTGCATTCATGAATTCAGGGTTTCTCGCGTTCCCTGTTGCAGAATCGCTCGGAGGTATAAAATGGCTCGGGCCTGCCATCATCTATGATCAAATGATGAATTTTATCATATTCACTATCGGAATTTCTATCGTCAACAAAGGCGTCAGCTTTTCGAAACGCATATTTTTGTTCCTTCTCAATCCTGTCTTATTAGCAATACTTATTGCGGCTATATGGAAAATTTCAGGGACAGGTTTACCGCATTCAATCAGAAGCATTATTACACTGCCTGCAAATGCCTGTATTCCACTTGCGCTTTTTTCCGTCGGAGCGGCATTAGCTGAATTAAAATCTGCAAGCTTCAAAAAAATTTATCCCGCAGTTATCGGGCGATATCTTCTCGGCGGCTCTTTGGCAATTCTTTATTGCTTTGTCACAGGAATACACGGATATGTCGCGGAGATAATCATTCTCTCTTCGACAATGCCATCCGCAGTACTGAGTTTTCTTTTGCCGGCGCGTTACGGGCTCGAAGCAGACTATGCGGCAGGAGTAGTTTTATTTTCGACAATCGCATATCCTCTGATTCTGCCTGCTATAATAAAAATAATGTATTTCTTCGCATAGGAAGCTGTGAAAAAAATTAATCGTTTGTGGTACAATCGAGCGAAAAAATAAAGTTCTTTTCTTTCATACCCTCACCTCTCATTTCTTCTCTCCTGCCTGTTCTCCCGAACGCGCTTTTCACGCTGATTTCTCTCCGCTTCACGATGCTCTCTTGCCCTCTCTACCGCTGTTTTGGCTCTCTGCCTAACTTTCTCTTGAATCTCATTTAGACGGTTTTTGATCGCTTCCCGCTGTTGAGGTGACATATTCTTAAACCGCTCTTTCAATAGTTCTCTAATGTCATCGTCAGGTCCCGCTCCAAGTCTCGACCTCAAGCGTTCCACAATTTCATGGCGACGATTATCCCATCGCTCTCTAATTTTCTCTATAATTGCGCGGCGGCGAATCATTCTTCCGCTTACCGTAGCTCCTTCATCTTTGCCGACCGATACGGAGTTGTCGCCCTGCTCCACTTCAACCGTTCCTTCAAATACATCGACATCAGAATTATCCACTCCCGATGCAGTTGCATTTGACGGCACAGGATCATAAGTCACGGAAAAATCCGTTCCACGAACTCCGGCAACAGAAATCGGAGTGACAACCGAATATCTTGCTCTGGAAGGAAGCGCATCAACTCTGGATCGTATCGCGCCTCTCGAAAGTTTTAATACGGTCTCGTTTCCGGCGCCGGTTCTCCGAACACCGGACAATTTTACAGAGGTATTTTTATCGAGCTCAATATCGCTTCCGTCGGAAAGTTTAAGCATCATGCCGTCATCTGTTTTGATCTCGTCGCCTTCCTGAAACTCTGTCCCCTCAGGAACCGTATCATCTGACGAAAGATAAACTACTGCGGCAGGCGCCGAGTCAGATGCCGTATCAGAAATCGTCGCCGCGCTAGATGAATCAGGTGTAGCACTTGTGCACGAGAAAAAGCATATCCCAAAAACCGCAGTGCAATACCATAATCCAAAACTCGAATAAAATCGTTTCATCGATTCACCCTCCTAATCTTTACACGGCAAGAGAAAATAGAATTCGTTCTCGATCTTGTTACTCTTGAATCCAACCGTTCCTCCGTGACTTTCCACTATCTTCTTCACTATTGCAAGACCTAGTCCAATGCTCTTTTCACCGCCTGTAGGTCTAACACTCGTCTTACCGAAATTCTGAAAAAGCTTATTCCTATCAGCTTCAGGAATTTCCTGTCCTTTATTTTGTACACTAACTTTAATATAATTATCCTCATGCCTGACACAACAAAATATTTTGGAGCCTGAGTAAGAATACTTTAGCGCATTCGAGACAAGATTTTCTATCGCCTGACCGATTCTACTTCTGTCAATCATCACATTTGGAATTTTTTCTTCAAAATCCCGAACAATTTCTATCGACTTTTCTATTGCAAATAATTCCTGCTCTCCGCACTTCTCATTGAATATTTCAGCGATTGATAATAGTTCTAAATTAAGTTTCATCTCTCCAGACTCAATGATATTTACATCCAGAATATTTTCTACCAAGTCCTGCATATGAGTTGCGGTCTCATGAATAAGTTCCAATTTTTCTTCCAACTTCGGAGACAAGTTTCCGAACTTGCCGCGTCTTATCATAGATAGATAGCTCGAGATTATAAACAAAGGGTTTCTCAAATCGTGAGCCGCCATACCGATAAACCTATTCTTGAGTTCATTCAGTTCCATATTTTTTTCAAGCAGACGTGATTTCTCAATTATGACCGAAACTTCATCGGCAATTGTCATATAAATTTCGACATGCTCATTTTTATAAGTCTCTTTCTCTTTGCTCGAAAAGAACAAAAACCCGACAGGCCCGTTCATCGAAACAAGAGGACATGTTAAACTCGATCGGATTCCTTCCTTCAAAATCAATTGAGTCGATTTGGAGTCAGGATGCTTGGAAAAATATTCTTCGAGATCATTTATTATTCTCGGATTACCGCTATCAACAATATTCTTAAGGCTCGTTCCATTCAGAAAAGCTGAATAACCGTGTAAAATAAACTTTTTTTGATAATCTGCGCGATTCCACTTTGAGGTCACAACTTCGTTTTTATCATCAATTAGAGCGCATCCCATTCTGTCGTAAGGTATAACTTCTCGAAACGTTTCATAAATCTTGTCCAGAACATCATTAGGAGTTAAACCAGTATTAATTTCTTTCAAGATTAGAGAAAAAAGCTTATCAGCTTTTAATATTTTATTTTTTTCGTCTTCTATAAGCATTGTAAGTAATGATCCATGAGTAAATCATACCATAAGGCCGCGTATTTCATAATTATTTTCATAATTCATTGCAAAGCATATACCAATTCGTTTTCTTACGTTTTTGGCAGACTTTTATTCTGCTTTTTTATGATATCCTCGATTTCCTGAAGATCCTGTTTGTCCGCCAAATCCGCTTCATAGGCTTTTCTCCTGTAATCAAATTCGGAATAAATTTCTCTGACTTTTCGTTCCATTTCAGCATTGGAGATCGAGCCTTTACCAGTGAGAACCATTTTATCGTTAAATTCCAAAATACGGTCCACATTTTCTTTCCAAAATGACATAGTGAAGTCCATACGTTTTTTGGCGCGTAGTTCGGCTGTTTCAAGAAAGATGACGACCAGTCGGTTTAAGGTATCTATCTCATCTTCACTGAGATAATTCTTGGCGATAAAAATATCCTGTTTGCGAACTATAGATCCCTTCCACGAGGTAAGCGCCATATTTTTCTTTGACGCATCCGCGCGTGAAAGGATTATTTCTGCAGCTGTTTTGCCGGTGACGGCATGGAGCAGTTTGTTTTGTGTTTCGGCAAAAAACATCTGCGTGGCTTTGTCTGTTGGATCATAATCGCTGGTGAGAGCAAAAAGGTCTCGGACTTTCTGGTAAAAGCGCTTCTCGGAAGCCCTGATATCCCGAATGCGTTCCAGCAGTTCGTCAAAATAGTCGGGGCGGCCGTCGGGATTTTTTAACCGCTCATCATCCATCACAAAGCCTTTGACCATGTATTCCTTCAGGTTGCGATTGGCCCAGATACGAAACTGGGTTCCCCGCTTGCTCCGCACCCGAAAACCGAGCGCCAGGATCATGCCCAGCGCATAATAAGTGACGTTGTATTGTTTGCCGTCAGCGGCAGTAGTTAAGTAATCCTTAACAACTGAATTTAGCTCCAATTCCCCTTCTTTCAGTATATCAGAGACGTGCATGCTGATATTCGGAACCGAGGTGGCAAAAAGTTCGGCGATCTGATTCTGGTTCATCCAAACCATGCCGTCTTTGGCATATAAAGAAACAGAGGCTTTGCCGTCAACCGTGTTGTAAATGATTATATTTTTTTTGTCGCCGCTCACTTTGTTTCTCCTTCCACTAAATAAATCATACCATAAGGCCGCGTATTTCATAATTATTTTCATAATTCATTGCAAAGCAGTACGAAATCGATACAATTTTGTCCTTGATTATGTAAGCCCATAATAAATGCAAGAGAAGGTTGAAATGAAAAGTCGTTGGAAAAAAGAAGGATTATACGATCCGAATGCGGCGAAAGGTTCGTGCGGCGTCGGATTTCTTGTCGACATGTACGGCCGCAAGTCCCACGACATTGTCGAAAAGGGAATTGAAATCGTAGAGAATCTGACTCATCGCGGAGCTTGCGGATGCGATCCAAGAACAGGCGACGGAGCCGGCATTATGGTTCAAATCCCCGACGATTTTTTCAGAAAGGTATGCTCTGAAGCAAACGGCATTTCTGGCGAACATGGATTTGATCTTCCGCCCATAGGTCAATACGGAATCGGAATGTTCTTTCTTCCGCAATTTCCAACTGACAGACATTTTTGCGAAGGCATTATCGAAGAGGTCATTGAAGAAGAAGGTCTAACACTATTAGGTTGGCGAAATGTGCCGGCAAATTCTCAAGTAATCGGTGAATTCGCTCAGGACCTCGAGCCACGAATAAAGCAGGTTTTTGTAAAGGCTACGAGCTCTGCAATGAGTCAAGACTCAATGAGTCAAGACTCAATGAGTCAAGACGCGTTCGAGCGAAAACTCTATGTAGTCAGAAAAAGAATTCAATCTGAAATAAGACGGCAGTTGCCGAATGCATTCCACTATTTCTACATTCCATCATTTTCAACCCGAACAGTCGTTTACAAAGGAATGCTTATTGCTCAGCAGATAAAGCCGTATTTTCTCGATCTATCAGACCCCGACTTCACGAGCGCAATTGCAATGGTGCATCAAAGGTACAGCACCAACACTTTCCCAACATGGGATCTCTCTCATCCGTTTAGGTATCTCTGCCATAACGGAGAGATTAATACCTTGAAGGGTAACATTAATTGGATGAGCGCAAGAGAATCGATGCTGGAAAGCGAACTATTCGGAGAAGACATCAAGAAAATTTCACCTATTGTGCTTCCGATGGGCAGTGACTCGGCAATGCTCGACAACGCTCTGGAATTTCTATTACTCACCGGAAGATCTCTTCCTCATGCCGCCATGATGCTGATACCTGAAGCGTGGGAGAATGACGAGTCAATGGATTCTGACAGACGCGGTTTTTACGAATACCATGCGGCGATGATGGAGCCATGGGACGGGCCTGCGTGCGTTGCATTCAGCGACGGCAGAGCTATAGGCGCGATGCTTGACAGAAACGGGTTGAGGCCGGCGCGCTACAAGATTACGAAGAGCGGTCTTGTTGTTCTTGCATCCGAAGCCGGAGTTCTGGAAATTCCCGAATCCGAAATTATTTCAAAAGGCAGACTACAGCCCGGCCGAATACTGCTCGTCGATACAGTCGAACAGAGAATTATCAACGATGAAGAATTGAAAGAGACAATTTCAAAACAAAAACCATACAAGCAGTGGGTCGCAGAGAACAAGATCAGTCTTCAAGATCTAGGCGAGCCGCCTCCGGTGCAAAGACTCTCTCGTTCGACACTTCTCGAGAAACAGCAGTTGTTCGGATATACGGTTGAAGACTTGAAATTTATTCTCGGACCTATAGCTGAAAAAGGTGAAGAGCCGGTAGGCTCGATGGGAACCGATACTCCTCCTGCGGTGCTCTCCGACCACCCACAGCTTCTCTTCAATTATTTCAAACAGAATTTTGCTCAGGTGACAAATCCTCCAATCGATCCTATACGTGAAAAGCTTGTAATGTCTTTATCAGTTTACGTCGGAGGAGAAGGAAATTTTTTGAAAGAGGAACCAAGGTTGTGCCATCAAATCGAACTCCCACACCCGATTCTTACAAACAACGAGCTCGAACGAATCCGACACTTTTCGATAAAGCACTTCAGAGCAATAACTCTTCCGACAATTTTTCATGCTGAAGAGGGAGGTGTGCGTTTGCGTCATGCGCTGAACGAATTATGCCAGCGCGCCTCAGATGCAGTCAGAGCAGGATATTCCATTCTCATTCTATCCGACCGTCAGGTTGATGCATTCCGAGCACCGATTCCTTCTCTGCTTGCAGTCGGAGCAGTACATCAGCATCTTGTCCGCGAGGGCAGTCGCACTAAAGTCGGAATCATTGTCGAGAGCGGCGAGCCGCGCGAAGTGCACCATACCGCGCTTTTGATAGGTTACGGCGCAAGCGCAGTCAATCCGTATCTGGTCTTCGATACGCTCTCAGATATGGTTGAATCGAAGTTCTTCTCTGAATCAATCAATTATGAAAATGCCGAGAAGAACTATATCAAAGCGATAAATAAAGGTCTATTGAAGGTAATGTCCAAGATGGGAATTTCAACTATTTTTTCCTATCACGGAGCTCAAATATTTGAAGCGCTTGGAATTAATCAAGAAGTAATCGACGAATTCTTTACTAAGACTCCGTCAAGAATCGGAGGCATCGGGCTGGACGTAATCGCAGATGAGGCGCGGCTGAGGCATGAGCGCGCATATCCGCGCGATTTCTCTACAACTCCGCGGCTGGACATCGGAGGTCAATATCAGTGGCGCAGAGATGGTGAGAAACATCTCATCGATCCGGACACTATCTCGAAACTTCAGCACGCTGTCAGAACAGGCTCATTTGAGTCGTTCGAAGAGTATTCGCATTACGTCAACGAAACTGCTCAGAAGAATCTTACATTAAGATCTCTATTGAAATTTACAAAGCGAAATCCGATTCAGCTCGATGAAATCGAGCCAGCAAAAGATATCGTAAAACGCTTTGCAACCGGCGCAATGTCATTCGGCTCGATTTCAAAAGAAGCTCATCAAGCTCTTGCCGCCGCGATGAACCGGCTTGGCGGAAGATCGAATACAGGTGAAGGCGGAGAAGATCCTTTGCGGTTCAAACTTTTGGAAAACGGAGATTCTTTGAGATCGTCCATCAAACAAGTTGCATCAGGCAGATTCGGAGTCACAACCGAATATTTAATTAATGCAGACGAACTTCAGATTAAAATCGCTCAAGGCGCAAAACCAGGCGAAGGCGGGCAGTTGCCCGGTCACAAGGTAAGCGAAGATATCGCTCGAGTGCGTCATTCTACTCCTGGAGTTGCGCTCATCTCCCCTCCGCCGCATCACGATATCTACTCTATCGAAGATTTAGCTCAACTTATTTTTGATCTCAAGAATGTAAATCCGCGCGCCAGAATCAGCGTCAAATTAGTTTCTGAAAACGGAGTAGGCACTGTAGCGGCGGGAGTATCGAAGGCAAAAGCAGATGTAGTTTTGATTAGCGGATACGAAGGCGGCACCGGAGCTTCTCCGATCTCGTCGATTAAGCATGCAGGAATTCCATGGGAAATCGGGCTTGCCGAGACCCATCAGGTTCTCGTCAAAAACGATTTGCGCGGCCGAATAATTGTTCAAACCGACGGCAAGCTGTGTACAGGAAGAGATGTAGCTATAGCGGCATTACTAGGCGCGGAAGAATTCGGTTTTGCGACGATTCCATTGATCTCGATGGGCTGTATCATGATGAGAAAATGTCATCTGAATACATGTCCTGTCGGAGTCGCCACACAAGATCCTGAGCTTCGCAAAAAATTCGCAGGCAAACCCGAACACGTTGTAAATTTCTTTTTCTTCATCGCCGAGGAATTAAGACGAATTATGGCTGATCTCGGATTTCGAACAGTCAACGAAATGATTGGCAGAGTCGATCATCTGAAAGCAGATGACGCTATCGATCATTGGAAAGCAAAATACGTGGATCTTTCCGCATTGCTCTACCGTCAACGCGTTCCAAAAACTATTGCGACTAGATGCATTGCTCCTCAAGATCACATGATAGATGATATTCTTGATTTGAAACTTATCGAACTTTGCAAGCCCGCACTCAACGGCAATAAACCCGTAAAAGCGTCATTTAAGATTCGCAATGTAAACCGGACAATCGGAGCTATGTTATCGGGTGAAATTGCCAAGCGTTGCGGGAACTCCGGATTGCCAGATCACACTATTCATCTTCAGTTCGAAGGTTCGGCAGGACAGTCATTCGGAGCATGGGCGGCAAAAGGGCTTACGCTGGAGCTAACAGGTGAATCCAACGATTATCTCGGGAAGGGACTTTCAGGCGGAATCATAATTGTAAAGCCGCCTGAAGATGCAGGATATATTCCCGAAGAAAATATTATTATAGGCAATGTCTGCCTGTATGGTGCGACCTCAGGCGAATGTTATATTCGTGGGCTCGCCGGAGAACGATTCGCCGTGCGGAATTCAGGAGCGCATGCAGTTGTCGAAGGTGTTGGCGACCACGGTTGCGAATACATGACAGGCGGAGTCGTTGTCGTGCTCGGTTCGACAGGAAAAAATTTCGCGGCAGGTATGTCGGGAGGCATTGCGTACGTATTTGATGAGAACAATTCATTTGCAAAAAATTGCAACAAAGAGATGGTCGATTTTGAAGCGATGGATGACGAAGATATTCGAACTGTCCGCAAGTTGGTAGAAAAGCATTTGCAATTCACAAATAGTTCAGTTGCAAAACGAATTATCGATATGTGGGATGAATCGATTAAGAAATTGAAGAAGATAATGCCTCATGATTACAGACGTGTTCTCAATGAGATGAAACAAAAGTCTCTAGGTCGAGGTAATTAGCATGGGAGACCCGAGAGGATTCATGAAGCAAATCAGAGAAGAACCGAAAAAACTTCCTGTTAAAGATAGAGTAAAGAATTGGAACGAGTTCGAAATACCCTTACCTGAAGAAAATCTATCGCGGCAGGGTTCGAGGTGTATGGACTGCGGAGTTCCCTTCTGCCACTACGGCTGTCCGCTCGGAAACTTGATCCCGGTTTGGAATGATTTTGTTTATCGCGGGAAATGGATTAGTGCAATTGAAGCTCTGCATGAGACAAATAATTTTCCGGAAATCACAGGACGAGTCTGTCCCGCGCCATGCGAAACTTCATGCGTCCTGGGAATCAATGAGCCTCCGGTATCAATCAAACTTATCGAACATGCAATCATCGACAAAGCATTCGAAGAAGGCTGGGTTCTGCCTTCTCCACCGCCGTTTCGAACCGGAAGGCGCGTTGCTGTCGTTGGCTCCGGCCCTTCAGGGCTTGCTGCAGCGGCGCAGTTGAATCAAGCCGGACATACAGTCACTTTATTTGAGCGTGCAGACAGAATAGGCGGACTTTTGAGATACGGAATTCCTGACTTCAAACTTGATAAAGCAATTTTAGATCGTCGAATTAAACTCATGGAAGATGAAGGTGTCATATTCCGCACAAACACAAATGTCGGAAAAGATATCTCTGTTGATTGGTTGTTGAAGGAGTTTCATGCTGTCTGTCTATCTGGAGGTTCTACCATACCTCGAGATTTAAATATTCCCAATCGTAATTTGAGAGGAATACATTTTGCGATAGATTTTCTGAGCCGGCAGAACAGACGCAATGCAGGCGACATAATAGACGATACGATTTCAATTTCAGCAGAAGGGAAAAAAGTTATTGTAATCGGAGGCGGCGACACCGGCTCTGATTGCGTAGGCACTTCAATACGGCAAAAGGCCGCGTCTGTCACTCAGGTAGAAATATTGCCGAAACCGCCGCTGGCAAGAACCTCTGATATGCCTTGGCCGCGTTGGCCTGCGATTTTAAGAACTTCTTCTTCGCATGAAGAAGGATGCATTCGAGATTGGAATGTTCTCACAAAGGCATTCGAAGGCGAAAACGGTGCGGTAAATAAAATTAAGTGTGCGCGATGCGAATGGAAAAAAGATTCGAACGGAAAGTTTACAATGTCCGAAGTTCCCGGAACCGAATTTACACTGGAAGCCGACCTAGTACTGCTTGCAATGGGTTTTGTAGGGTCCGAGTCTAACGGTTTGATAAAAGATCTTGGAGTTGAATTAGACTCTCGAGGAAACGTCAAATCTGATGAGAAGATGATGACAAATATAAAAGGAGTCTTCTCTGCCGGAGACATGCGTCGAGGACAATCTCTAGTCGTATGGGCAATCTCTGAAGGCAGGCGCTGTGCAAATGAGATAAACAAATATTTAGCAACACTCGAAAAAAAATCACTCCAAGTTCCGCTTTGATAAATGTAATTAGTAACCGGGCTCGTGCAAGTCGCATTTTTGAACCACGGAGATTTTTTATTTTATCTTTTTTTCCTTGTCACCAGCCTATCTTCCGTGGAACGTGTGAAATAATTGCAAAATGAAA
>PEWQ01000138.1 GCA_002780065.1 Candidatus Hydrogenedentes bacterium CG07_land_8_20_14_0_80_42_17 | reverse complement strand
TTTTAGCTCTGGAGCAGACATACTTGTTGCCGGAAGTTATTTATTCAAACAAGAATCTCTTTCAAATGCGATTAGAACTTTAAAATCAACCTGCATAAAATAAATTTATCATTCTAAACGCTCCATCAGCATCCATTGAGTAGGCTCTTCTCTAATCCATTCTTCAAAAATATCCGCCAGCTCCTGAGGCGTTCTCACTTCCTCATAAGATTTTACTGTTATCTTTCCTTCATGACTTCTTTTGCATCTTACAGGTATTAATGCCGAATCTGTTTCCTCAGCCATTCTAAAGATTGCAGAAGGGAAAAAAATATTAGCGCCCATAAATTTAACTTCGACACCTTTACTGCGCGGTTCATCAACTGCGGCGGCCACAATCGCCTTTTCTTCAAGTGCGCGCAAAATAGGTCTCACTCCCTTTGAAACGTCGAATAAACGGTTTCTACCTCGGCAAATCTTTATTCGTTCGTCCAGCCATTTATCTCCGGTCGTTCTGATTATTACGGAAATCCCACCGAACTCTTCGCCTAATATCAATGCACCAACTTCCCAGTTGCCAAAATGAGGAGAGAGCGCAAAAGCTCCTCTACCTGATTCATGGGTTTTCTTCAGCGAGTCAATGTCAACTTCACCTCTCAAAAATGAAAGGCTTTCAGATTTTCCTAAAACAGAAAAAAATTCACTGAGATATCTGCCAAAATTTCGAACGGTCTCTGAAATCAATTCAGGAGAAGCAGATATTCCGGCTCGTTTAAAATTCGCTTTCAAAATATTTTTTGCCGGAGCATAAAACCAAAAAAGTTTTGCTAAAGCTCCATACAGTTTCGGTGTGATCTTTACTCCTAAAAGAGGAGCAAGCAGTGCCGCGAGACGAAGGATTCTTCTCAATCGTTTACGGCGCGGGTCGAATCCAGTCTTCCGTATTTAGAAAGCGACATTGCAATTCTTGCAATCTGCATAGCGGCAGAGGGCCTGCCGACAGCTTTGGCGGCATCTACAAGATTCTGCCGTTTAATAGAATCTCTCAGAATGTTTGCAATCGTCGAACGCAATTCTTCACTTGTACCTGCCATTACAGCGGCTCCGCAACGCTCAAGAAAATCCGCATTTCTAACTTCTTGTCCTGGAAGCGGAGAGATCATAACAATAGGAATTCCCATAGTTGTAGCTTCAGCCATTGTAAGTCCGCCAGGTTTCGAAACTAGAATATCTGCGGCGGCATAATAATCTTCAATTCGTTCCACTATTGGAAATATTCTGCGAATAATTTTTTTGTGAAGAGGAAGAGCTCGAAGTTCCATAGCTAACTGATCGTTACTCCCTGTGATGACTATTACCTCGCTCACTCCTTGCGCAGATTCGATCGATTCGATATCTGAAATTTTCAGACCCAATCCATTTCCTCCACCCATAACAAGAACGACACCGCGATCGGATAAAATCCCCAGACGTTTTCGAGCAATTTCTTTCAGCGGAGGATTTTCAAAAACTTTATCGACAGGAATGCCGGTCACAAATATCTTCTCTTCAGGAACACCTTCCTGTTTCAGTTCTATAGCAGCAGGTTCGCACGGCACGGCATACGCATCGATATGCGGATCTATCCAGTAAGGATGAATTCCGTAATCCGTCGCAACCGCAAGCAAAGGAGCTCTACACCTTCCGCACCTTCCGCGCCTGCGAATATCCGCAATTATTCTGGCGGGAATAGCCTGAGTGCAAATGATCACATCCGGCTGAAATGTATCTAACTCATCCTCAAATTTATTTACGCTTTTCAAAATAAAATTTCGACCTAAGCCGGTTATGAACGGCATCATCTTTTTAGAATGGTAAAGGTAATTCCATAAAGATGGATATCTCTCAATTATGCCTAGATATGCTCTAGTCAACAGATTGCGACGAGTGTTGCCCAGCAGTTTCATGGCGTCGCGTTCGGCTATCACTGCGCCGGGAATAAAATCCTTAATTGCCCGCGCAACAGCCTCCGCCGCTCTTCTATGCCCCGCACTAATATTAGTGCTGAATGTTATTACTCTACTCATTTCTTTCCTTTAGTTCACCAAGAAGTGAGCTTGCTGTCAAGAAAAATGGCAATCCTAAAAAATTAAGCCATCCGAAAAAATTAACAGAAACAAAGCGGGAGGATTTTTCGGATAAAGTGACTTCGCCTGTAATTACTCCTTCTCTGCAAAGATCTAGCCGCGCTTTTTCGGTTCCGTCAGCATCTAAAATAAAACTTGGTCCTGTATTCCCCGCACGAATCAAAGCACTTCGAAATTCAAAAGCTCTTACTCCTGTCAAAGCCGCATGCTGAACTGCTTCTGAAGAACTTTTTGACCAAGCATCGTTCGAAAGATTTACGAGTAATTTCGCTCTGTTATTTACTTGAACGCTTGCAACCTCAGAAAATGCTCCCTCGAAACAGATCATAAATGCCATAGATAATTTCGGCAGAGATAGAATTGCAGGTGTAAAATCGCCGACTCCTTCAGACAGAAGAAGATGATTTTTATCCGGACCAAAACCAGGAATGTATTCGCCAAAAGGAACGAGATGAACCTTATCATATCTAAAAATTTTAATAGCATTTGAATCCGGAAAAAAAACATAAATAGAATTGCGTTTGTCTCCTTCAATTAATGAGGGAGCTCCTGTAATTATCGTAATATTATTTTCAATTGCCAATCTTTCAATTGATCTTCTGACACTCGAAGGAAGATTCAAGTATTCAAGAATAACTGTTTCTGTCCATACAACAAGCTTTGCGCCCTTTTGTGCGGCTTCACGAGTTCCCAAAAAAAGCCTCGACAAAACCTTTTGAGGTTCAAACTCGTAATCGGATTCAGGCGCAAAATTTCCTTGGACAACAGCTACTTTTATCTTCTGCCCATGTAATTCAGATTGCGGATAAAGTATTATCAAAAAAACTGTTCCGGCAAAAATTAAAGCTAATCGAAATTTTTCTACAGAAAGCGAAGCTGTCAGCAAAACTATAAATGTAACTCCAAAAACACCGAAAAGATAAAAGAGATTTGCAAACGATTTAAAAGCAAGTACTGATCCTAACTGCCCCCATGGAAACGCAAAACTGCCAATGCATCTGAAGAATTCAGCCGCAGTCATCGCTGAAGCAAAAAGAACGGGAGTACGCGAGAATCGAGCCGCAACGCCGTAAGGAATCGCAAATATAAAAATAACTGCGAAAGGTGCAAAGAAGTTGAACTCAAAAAGCCAATTTTCTATCGGAGCAAGAAATCCTATTCCAAACAAGAAACCTGAATAGAACGACAGCTTTTTTCGATTCATTACATAAAAAATTAATGGTCCGATAAAAACTCCTGGAATAAAATTATATGGAGGAAATGCCAGAGCAGTAATTATTCCTGCCAGAATGGCCAGAATGACCAGAATGGGGTCAGGCTTGAACTTATTTACTTTTTTATAGCAATTAAAAATAAATTTAGAAAAACACATAAGCTACATTACCATTAACTGCATCATAATTAGACGAAAAATTTAAAAAGTAAAAAAGTTCAAGCCTGACCCCAAAAAATGATGACCCCAAAAAATGAAAAGTAAAAAAGTTCAAGCCTGACCCCAAAAAATAATGTAAAATCAAATTATGAATGACGAACTAATATTAGGAATATGGGGTTACTCTTCGGATAGTCCTCAAGTGATGCATCACGATTCCGGAGCCGCAATTATAATAGGCGGAAAAATAACTGCGGCAGTCAACGAGGAGCGAATCACCCGAAAAAAAAATGAAGGATGTTGGCCCGCTGAATCGATTCGTTACGTCATCTCCGCCTCTGGAATTACGCCGCTCGATATTCGCAGAATAGCAATGGCGGGTCTTTCACCTCTATCGCGCTCAGCACTAATGATACGTGAATTGGTGACTCTGTTTCGTCAAACAGGAATCGTTCTTCCCAACCGCTGGTTATACTCTTTGCTTACAGCAAAAAAAATTCGGCGTTTCGGTCCTCTCGATATTTCCGCTCCAATCTCTTTTGTGGGCCACCATGATGCTCATGCCGCTTCGGCATTCTTCACCTCTCAATTTCCTTCTGCCTGCGTAGTCACACTCGATGGCATCGGGGATTCCGCTATCTGCGGCGGAGTATACATTGGAAAAGGCAATTCATTAAAATGCATACGAAGTTTTAACGGATACGCGTCACTCGGACTTTTGTATTCCAGTGTGACAAAGGCGTTCGGATTCAGACCGGCTCGGCACGAAGGCAAGATAACCGGGCTTGCTGCAATGGGCGATTCGAATATTCTAATCAACAAATTCAGGGACTTGCTGAGATATGAAAATCGCAGGCTTGTTTCCGAAGTCATTCCGCGGCTCTTCATGCAGAGAGTCGATGCAGAGTGGAAGACCGAATGGATCGACGAAATGATGGATACTCATTCACGAGAAGACATTGCCGCGGCATTACAGCGCCACACTGAAGAGATTGCCTCCGCCATAGTCAGAGATGCGCTCGAAGATACAGGCGAAAAGAACGCAGCATTAGCAGGCGGAGTTTTTGCCAATGTTAGAGTCAATCAAAAAATACTCGAGATTGTTCCGGGTAAACTTTGGATTCATCCGAATATGGGTGACGGCGGATTATGCGTCGGAGCCGCGCTTCATATTGCGAAAAAACAGATCGAACTCAAAGATGTTTATCTCGGTGAAACAGCAGGTGAAGCTTCAGTCTCCAGTTTAGAAAGAGCAGGACTCATCGAAATAAAAGATAAGTCTGTCGCGGCAGCGGCCGCACAGGCGCTCTCGAAAGGATTTATTGTCGGGCGCGCCGCAGAACGAATGGAATACGGTCCGCGCGCACTTGGAAATAGAACTATCTTCGCAGAAGCAGATGACGCTTCGATAAACGACACTTTGAATAAACGGCTGAAGCGAACGGAATTTATGCCGTTCGCTCCGATTATGACTGAATCCGCCGCAAAAAAATATCTTAAGGGATGGAGCAGCAGCGATGAGCCGTCGAGATTCATGACAATAACTTATGATGTCACAGATTCATGCAGAGAAGACGCACCGGCAATAGTTCACGTCGACGGTACGGCAAGACCTCAGGTTGTTAGAGACGATTCTGGTTTTTTGAAAGAATTGCTTGTAGAATACGGCCGAATCACAGGAAAGGAGATACTCATCAATACATCTTTCAACATGCATGAAGAGCCGATTGTAAGAACTGCGGAAGATGCAATTCGTTCGTTCGAATCAGGCGCAGTCGATCTCCTAATAATCGAAAATAAACTTTATAAGCCGAAAAAAATTCTTTCGGAATTGTGATGGATAAACGACCGTATCTTCTCGTCTTTCTCATTGCCGCAACTATTTCGTTCCTCTTGACTCATGTTATAAGACGCGTCTCAGTAAAACTTAAACTGCTCGATATTCCAGATGAAAGAAAAATTCACACTTATGCCGTTCCTTATCTCGGCGGCGTCTCGGTCTTTTTCGGTTTCATGATGGCGATCGGAGTGGCATTGCATCTTGACAAAGGATTCAGATTCGAATTTTTGCAGGAATTCATCGGATTGTTTGTCGGCTCTTCGATCATTCTACTTCTTGGAATCTTCGACGATCTGGGCGGCTCATCGGCAGGAATCAAACTTTCTTTTCAGGCAATAGCCGCCACAGTGCTATGGGGCTACGGATTCAGAATAGAAACAATTTCGTCTCCGATCGGAGGCATAATCGAACTCGGTCCGATTTTAGGATGGTTTATCACTATCTTCTGGTTCTGCTCGATAACAAATGCAATGAATCTCATAGACGGCTTAGACGGCCTCTGCTCAGGCATTGGCGCCATTGCGGCAACTACGCTCTTTATTGCCGGAATCTGGCGCGGGGAAAACGTTTTGCCGTTTCTTGCCGTTGCGTTGTGCGGATCTCTGCTCGGCTTTCTTCCTCACAATTTTCATCCTGCTAAAATTTTTCTTGGAGATACCGGAAGTTTGATGATCGGTTTTCTTATCGCCGCAATGTCGCTCTTTTCTTATACCAAAGCCTCTGCGATGATAAGCCTATTGGTCGCCGTTACAGCGCTTGCGCTTCCTGTTGCAGATACTCTGATGGCGATTCTAAGAAGAAGCCGTTTGAAGAAACATCTCTTTCAGGCTGACCGTGGGCATATTCACCATCGTCTGATAAAATTGATGCCATACCGCACTGCAGTTTTTTTTCTGTATGTCATAACCGCTTATGCATCAGTTCTTGGATTGTCCATGGTGCTGTCCGATACAGGTACATCGATTTTGATTTTAGCAACACTTATCGGATCAATAATTCTCATCATGGTTGTGTTGCGAATGATAGAAATTCAAAAAATAAAAGAGATCGATAAATGATACGAATAGTCGACAAACTTAAAAAAGGACTTGAGCGTTCGCGAAGAGAATTGGGAGAGTTCTTCGATGCCGCGCTTGGCAGAGGAATACTCGATGAAAACGCGGCGACAGAATTAGAAGAAGCCCTCATTCAGGCGGATACAGGGCCCCAAACTGCGGAAGAGCTTGTCGAAGATATGCGAGTCTGGATGAAAAATGCCGGCGGCGGTGTGATTGCAGAAACACTGCGCGAAGCGCTCGGATTGCGAATATCGAGGATTTTGCGGTCAGCCGAGGTTCCTGCAAATAGCAATCAAATTCCAAAAATTACGCTTATTGTCGGAGTAAATGGAACAGGCAAAACAACAACTGCCGCCAAACTTGCGGCGCGCTTTTCAGCTGACGGAGAAAAAATAATTTTGGGAGCGGCCGACACTTTCAGAGCCGCGGCAGTCGAACAGTTAAAAATCTGGGGAGAGCGTTTAAATATTCCGGTTATAGCTCAAGCAGAAGGCGCAGATCCTGCCGCAGTTGCATTTGATACGGTCCAAGCCGCAATAAATCGGGATTGCGACCGAGCAATTATCGACACTGCCGGAAGACTGCACAATAAAACCAATCTGATGGCGGAGCTCGAAAAAGTTGTCCGCGTAATAAAAAAACTGCGTGAGGAGGTTGAAATATTATTAGTGCTGGATGCTGCAGTCGGCCAAAATGGCCTTGTTCAAGTTAAATGCTTTGCCGAGTCTCTACCGCTTTCAGGACTAGTTGTGACAAAACTGGATGGAACGGCAAAAGCCGGCATTATTGTGCGAGCAGTCGCTGAACTGAAAAAACCTGTTCTCTATGTCGGAGTCGGAGAAGGGATCGACGATCTGATTCCATTCGACGCCGAAGCATTTGCGAAGAATCTGATCTCATGATGAATTTCATGATTAAAAGAGCGCTTGAGCTTGCAAGGCGCGGACAAGGTTATGCCCATCCAAATCCGCTCGTAGGCGCTGTTATTGTAATTAATGAAGATATTGTCGGAAGAGGCTGGCATAAAAAATTCGGCGGAGCTCACGCAGAAATAGAAGCTATCAGAGATGCAAAGAAAAATGGCTACGATAATTTAAAAAACGCCGAATTGTATGTCACTCTCGAACCTTGCTCTCACTTCGGAAAGACTCCGCCGTGCACGTCAGCCATCATTGCGGAAAAAATACCGAAAGTGATTTACGCTATCGATGACCCTAATCCGCTCGTAGCAGGCAAAGGAAAAAAAATACTCGAAGAGGCAGGCATAGAAGTTGTCACCGGTATTTGCAGAGATGAAGCAATTGAACTGAATAAGTCCTACCTGCATTTTATAGAGACTGGATTGCCGTATATCACATGGAAGATTGCGATGACTATTGATGGCTCCGCAACTTTTGAAAAAGGAAAAAGGTCTGAGATTACCGGTTCGGAGTCGAGAGATTTTACCGACCGCTTGAGGGCAAAATATGATGCGGTAATGATCGGAGCAGAAACTGCCGTCATAGATAATCCCGGCTTACGAGTCAGAAATAAAAGAGGTCGAGATCCGAAGCGCATTGTAATCGACTCGCAACTGCGCACCCCGTTAGATTCGCGGCTGATAGCTGAAAACAGCGGGCAGAATACAATCATTATTACGTCAAAGAATATCGACAGCTTGCGGCTCGAAGAATACAGGAAGAAGGTTGAAGTCATTGTTGTCTCTGACAGAGGAGAACATCTTGACTTGAACGAGGCTATGCGCATGATGGCTGAAAAAGGAATAATAGAGATATTGCTGGAATCTGGAGGAACACTCGGTAAAGTCATGCTGTCTTCAAATTTCATCTCTGAGATTTTAGTGTTTCATGCTCCGATATTTTTAAATTCAGAGGCTGAAAAATTTAATGGAAAAATTGCTTTCTGTAAAAAAATCGGTGAAGATCATCTCATGAGAATAAAACTGAAATGAAAAAACGTTTATTAAGAGTCTCGTCGTTTTTACGTGAAGTTCAATTGAATTGGAAGACAACCGGCGCCATATTTCCTTCGTCTTCAAGATTAGCTAAAAAAATGGCAAAGCCTCTCACTGAATTTCTTTCCGACCGCAAGCCGAAAAGAATTCTTGAAGTCGGGGCAGGAACAGGTGTTATGACGGAAGAGATCGTAAAGCATACCGACAAAAATGATACTATTGTGCTGTACGAATTAAGCGACTCTTTTGCTAATTTACTGAGAGACAGAATTGAAAATGAATGGAGCGATCGGAACATTGAATTGCGTGTTCAGCCTTTTCCCAAAGGATTAAATAAAGAAAAAAAATTTGATTTTGCCGTATGCAGTCTGCCTTTTAACAATTTTCCGTATAATATTGTCAAAGAGTGTTTAGAAGCCTTTGAAGACGTATTGAGAGACGGAGGATATTTAACATTCTTCGAGTATTGTTATATCAGAAGAGCTAAAATAAATTTACGAATCAATAAAGATTGTATGAGATTACGGCGTATAGAATCTCAAATACAGAGTTACATGAAGACTAGGAAGATCAGTCGTGAAACCGTAGCTTTGAATATTCCGCCTGCATGGGTCCACACGCTGAGAATAGAATAGACGCCCACGCACGTGACAGGAACCGAAGAATAAATTTATTTCTGCTGATAAAAAAGATAAACTTATTTCTATGAAAAAAGTTTTAAAAATTTTTCTTGCATTAGCGATATTGATACTCTTGGCGATTTGGTTCTTTTCTCCACAGCCTCGGCCTAAAATAAAATCATATAATATTCTCTATTTGACTTCCGACAGTTTTAACAAAAAACACATTCCTTTTTATGGATATAATCGCAACACGATGCCGTTTCTATCAACACTGGCGCCTCACGCCGCGGTCTTTGACCGAATGATAAATCCTTCGGGTTGGACTAATGAAAATTTAATTTCGCTCTTTTCAGGACTTTATAGTGCAGTGCATAAGGTCGAGACTCGAGGAAGAAATATCGATCCGAACTGGACGACTCCAATCGAAATTTTAAAAGGTTACGGATATCGAATTCCAAGACTAGAAGGCTGGCAGGGCGACCAGAACCATGAAAAGCTCGGATTCGATACGGTCGAGATAATGCATCCTGCCGAGTGGCTCACTCGACACGGCAAAGAAGGACCGTTCTTTCTTTTTCATCAATTTCTACAGCCCCATCTGCCTTACAACGGATATAATCAGGATTCGGAAATTTTCTTCAGATTTTATTCGGATACTCTTTATTCTGATAATGCCTCGCGTCAACGAATATACAATACCGTTTATACGACATATCTAATTCCCCGCGACGGTTCCATTAAATTTGAAACAACTGATATTCCCGCGATTCATGCTTTGTATGACGGAGAACTTTTACTTTTAGACCGCGAGATCGAGCGCACGATCAAGACCTTGAAAGAACTCGGACTCTTCGAGAATACAATAATTATTATTGGAGCGGATCACGGCGAGGAGTTGATGGAACATGGATTTGTCGGACATGCGTCTACCAGCAGGAACGGAACTCTTTACGACGAAATTGTAAATGTCCCGTTTCTAATTTATTTTCCGAAAGAGATTGCCGAGGGCAGATTCATTAAAACTCAGGTGCGCGGAGTTGATGTAATGCCG
>PEWQ01000030.1 GCA_002780065.1 Candidatus Hydrogenedentes bacterium CG07_land_8_20_14_0_80_42_17 | reverse complement strand
GATATCAATGGTTCTAGGTTCGCCGTCACTATCTGCGAGGATATCTGGATTCCTTTCGGTGATGTTGAAAAAGATCTTGCTTCTGCTTCGCCATGCGCAGTTTTCAATCTCTCCGCATCTCCATTTTATTCGGGAAAATTATCTGAAAGAACAGAACGCATCTCAAGATTTGCTCGAAACGTAAAATCAACGGTATGCTACGTAAACATTACCGGAGGTCAGGACGAACTTGTGTTTGACGGCGGAAGTATGGTCGTAGCTCCGACAGGAGAAATTATTTCTTCGGCAAATAGGTTTGAAGAAGAGCTTCTCGTAGCTGGCATTGAACTTGCTATTGAAAACTCAAATCCTGCTATCAATGAAAAAATTACTGTCGTAAAAGCTGATATTAATTGCGATGAGTCTTCTAAACCTGTTGTAACAAAAAAAATCATAAATGACGACGGACTTGAATCGATCTATAAAGCGCTCACTTGTTGCACCGGCGACTATATTCGAAAAAACTGTTTCGAGACCGCACTAATCGGACTGAGCGGAGGAATCGATTCCGCTCTGACTGCCTGCATCGCAGTCGAAGCAATAGGAAACGAAAATGTCACCGGCGTCTCGATGCCTTCGAGATTCAATTCGAGCGAAACAAAATGCGATGCAAAAATTCTCGCAGAAAATCTTGGAATAAAGTTTTTAGAAATTCCCATTGAGCAAATATTTATGACCTATCTAAGTGAATTGAAAGAGCCGTTTGGTGAAGGCGATTCAGGATTGGCTGTTGAGAATCTTCAGGCGAGAATAAGAGGCAACATTCTTATGGCTCTTTCCAATAAGTTTAACAGTATCGTACTGACAACAGGCAACAAAAGTGAAATTGCAATGGGATACTGCACATTATACGGAGACACTGCCGGCGGGTTTGGAGTATTGAAGGATCTCTATAAAGAAATGGTCTATAAATTATCAAATTTCGTAAATGAAAAATTCGGTAAGGAGATAATTCCAAAAAGTATCATTCAGCGGGCGCCTTCTGCTGAATTAAGAGATGGTCAAAAGGATGAAGATTCTCTGCCGCCGTATCCTGTTCTGGACCCAATACTAAAACTTTACATTGAAGATAATTGTCCTATCGAAAGAATAGCTTTTTTATTGAATCACGATGTTGAATTTGTCCGTAAAATTTCAAAAACAGTCGATAGAAATGAATACAAGAGAAGGCAGGCGCCGCCTGGAGCCAAGATTACGCCAAGAGCCTTTGGCAAGGATCATAGAATGCCTATGACAAATAAGTTCGGCAATTAAAATATTAGGGAGAATGGATTATGGAATGCAAAAATTTTAAAAAGAACATAAGTAATTGCAACTGCACCTATGAGCCTTGTTCTCGGAAAGGCACTTGTTGCGAATGTATTAGTTATCACCGGCAAAACAATGAATTGCCGGCATGTTATTTTTCAAAATCCGAGGAGGCAACTTACAACAGAAGCATTGCATTTTTTCTAAAGAGCAGAAGATGAAGTTTGAAAGAAAATCTCTTTTATTTTTTTTTGTATCTTTGCTCATTTTACTTCAGTTTCTAATACTTTTTAAAATAGCCTCAGGTATAACGATATGGTATGACGAAGCTTGGCGCCTGTTTTTTGCAAACGAATTTTCTTTTCGTGAAATAGTAAAAAGTTCTTTCATAAACGGTTTTCCAACTCCAACTTCTACTATCTATCTTTTGCTGGTCAAATCGATAATGAATTTTTCAGGGAATTACCTTATCGCAGAATATTTTCTCAGAGGTATCAGTATTCTTTCAGCTCTAATCTCCTCTTTTATACTTTTGAAATCTCTTGATTCAAAAAGATACATTGTATGTGCAGAAGGAAAATTGTCGTCATTGCTTTTTCTAATACTTAACGGTTGTATGACATATTATTTTGTCTCAATAAAAGAACATGCAATTTTAACTGTTCTAATCCTATTCAGCTTTTACCGTTTAATTCTCTTATTTGAAAAGAATGAAAGTTTCGGGTTGCTCGATGCAATAATTATTTTATCAGCTAATCTTCTGTCATCGCTCGCGGCGCCAATGCTTATTTGCTTCTCAGGAATTCTAATTTACTCGTGGATATTTCACATCAGAAGCATAAAAAAAGATCTTCCGTTTTTTTTACCGATAATATTTATTTGCTCAGCAATTGCGTTTTTCCGATTACTCGGCAAGCATGAATTTGAAGAGGCTGGAAGGCTCTTTTTTCTTCAGCATGGCCTTACAGTTGGTCAAAACACCATCTACGGTTCTGCTGAATTTTCATTTGAATACTTCTGGGATTTTTCTAAAAGTCTCCTTGGATTTGAACTATCTCCTCCTATTTTATCATCGATTTCTGTCTTTGCGGTGCTGACTACATCACTGACCGGAGCGTATAAGCGTTTCGGGCGAACTGGAGTTCTACTCATTTTATGGGCACTTGCTTCGATTCCAATATTTCACCTCATGGCAAATAATTCGTCGCCAAGGTTTTTTCTATGGATTCCTCCGATTCTATATTTCTTTTCAGCTCACGCTTTTATTATCAAGAACCGAATTTTGAAATTCATGCTTTTTTCTTTTTTAATTATTGTATTTTTTTCATCGTGCTTCGGCATAATAAAATTAATGAATACTTTTTCGCAAAAAATCTCTATTGAAAATTCATTAGAGACATACCATTACAATCCGTCGCAAGATATGGTTCTTCATGTTGACGGATTGACTTTTTTCCATCATCAAGTGACTAATCCTAATTCGAAAAAATTGATTATCGCCTCGATTGATTTCGGAGCCACTTCGATGATGCTTCATCCGGATTATCCTTGTCTGCCGAAGGTGCCAAAACGTTTTTACTCCTCAGACTCAATTCTGAGTTCATTCACAGGCGGCGATATATGGTTATGCGAATCATGGAAAAAAACTGAAGCAATTAATGAATACATCAGAAAAAGAGCGTTTGGCGGGATTAAAAGCGAAGATTTGGAGATTATATCTTTTTCCGCTTATCCGGTTTTTTGGACAAGATTTTCGGTAAAGCTCAAAAACGAAAAATCAGCCGAGTAAAATTCGAATCACATCTGCGGCAGAATATTCAGGATTCTCTTTACTGCAGAAATTTGTGACGTTGCACAGATCGTCGCCGCAGGTAATGAGCGCCAATTCAATGCTTCCATCACTTCTAACTTGCGCCATTCCTATATTAGACATTAGCGAATTGCACAAACATTTTCTTCCTATTGTATCTTCTATTTTGCCGCCCTTCTGAAGATAAATATCCACAGGCTCAGCAGAGCATCGATACCCAATTCCTCCATCCTCCTTGATGTAAGGCTCGCGAAGGTATCCTAAATCACATATTCGAGTCCTCGCTTTAAAAACTTCTTCTTCAGATAAAGTTCCGGCTACAGAAGCAACTTTAAACGGAAAGCCTGTCGGAGATGCCAAAGGATCAGTTTTTACTTTAGTGCATCCTTCAAAAGCTAATCGAAGCAACTCATCCTTGTATTCTTTTTTGAGACCTGATTCCTTGCATAAAGCAAATGCGGTTCCTACTTGTATCCCCTCTGCTCCTAACTGCAACGCCTCTTTCAATTTAGCGTTTGAACCGTACGAACCTGCCAGCCAGAACGGGATGCCCAGCTTTCTCATCACATCAAGGTTTACAACATCTCTTTTTCCATACTCAGGCTGTCCTTCTGAATCCAGTTTCAGAATACCGCGAGGCGGAGCATTATGGCCGCCGGCAGTAGGTCCTTCAATTATAAATCCGTCAATCTTTCCTTCAGTCTTCTTTGACAATATAACAGCCAAAATTTCCGATGAGATAATAGGAATAAATTTAGGTCGAGTTAAAGGCAGAAGGTTTTTAAATCCTAGTTCTTCCGGATCGAAATTCATTTGCACTGATCTTTTGCCCATAGAATCAGCAACATGAACCGAATAGACAGCTTTTGAATGACTGCAGAGTTGATCGATTACAGACGGAATTTCACGAGGAATTCCTGCTCCCATTATTATGACTGATGCTCCGGCAAGCATAGCTCCGTATATCGATGATAAATGCGGGAACTGAATCTTTTCGAGATAATTTATTCCAACCGGACCATCATGTCCTTCTCGCGCCAGAAATACCTCAACAAAATTTGCGGCAACACAAAGCTCAGTCAAAAACTTCGTCGGATTCAAATTTTGTACGGGAACAGGTTTGTAAGACTCTTCCGGCTTTTTTCCTCCGGAAACAAAATACGTTTCAATAATTCGCTTAGCAACATCATGAATAGGAAAATAATCCAATGCTCGTCTAACATCGCCGTTTGGATCCCCATCCTGCAAGCGTCTTGCCATAATCACATCGAGCGCCGTGCCTGACACAACGCCAAGCTGCCCCAGCATAGCAACAGCACGCGCCAGCACCCAGTTTGAAACTCCGGCGCCCATGCCGCCCTGAATTATCATAGGCAATTTATTTTCACTCATAGTTTCTCACAAATGTTAATCCTTTTACTATTCTTACAGAAGCAAATTCTTTTTTGAAGCTTAATATTTTCTTCTCCACTATGGAATCAATTTATTCAAAGGATACTCAACTATTCCGGAAGCGCCACCTTCTTTCAATAACGGTATCAGCTCCCGTGAAATACGCTCTTCGATAACAGTGTTCACGGCGACCCAATCAGGATCATCAAGCTGACTTATCGTAGGAGACTGAATCGACGGTAAAAGCGAAATGATCGCTTCAATATTTTTTCTCGGAACGTTGCACATCAATCCGACTCTTTCTTCAGCCGCAATCGCTCCTCTCAACAACAAGCCAAGTCGCTCGGCTTTTTGCCGTTTCCAATCTTCTTTGTAAGAACTATTGTTCATTATAAATCTGGTTGTGGATTCCATGATAGTATCAACTATTCGAAGTTTATTTGCTCTGAGAGATGAACCTGTCTCCGTGATCTCAAC
This sequence comes from Candidatus Hydrogenedentes bacterium CG07_land_8_20_14_0_80_42_17, assembly GCA_002780065.1. Lineage (GTDB taxonomy): Bacteria > UBA8481 > UBA8481 > UBA8481 > UBA8481 > UBA8481. The sequence continues at coordinate 4,916 of PEWQ01000030.1, read as the reverse complement.
AATTGCATCGCAAAGATACGGCGGTTTTATTTCAGTAGCGCCCCATGAAAATTCCACATTAGCGTTAACTCCTTTTAATTCTAAATATCGTTTTGTAATATTAATTGCCTCAGTCGAAATAGTCTTTCCCTCTAAATCCTTGACTGACTGAATAGTCGATTCATCCGGAACAGCCAGCACCCATCTAACCGGCCGCGATGTCTGCTTTGAGTAGACCAATTCGCATATCTCTACAACATCAGAGCTATTCTCCGATATCCAATCTGCGCCTGTTAATCCAGCGTCGAGAACTCCTTTTTCAACATAGCGGGACATCTCTTGAGCTCTTATCAACATACATTCAATTTCGGGATCATCAATGGACGGAAAATAAGATCTGGACGAAACCTGAATTTTATATCCTGCTCTTTTGAAAAGTTCGATCGTTGAATCTTGAAGACTTCCTTTTGGAATTCCAAGCTTCAATTTGGCAGTTTCATTTTTTCTTTCCATATACCTTCTCCGGATCGAAAATTTTCTCTTGCTTGAAAACTTTCCATTCTTCTCCATCAAGCTTTCGGAAGAAACACGAATTGTAGCCTTCATGGCAAGCCGCACCGCCTATCTGTTCAACCTTCAGAACGATAGTATCCAAATCGCAGTCGACAAAAATTTCTTTAACAATCTGAACATTCCCTGATTCTTCACCTTTGCGCCATAATCTTTTTCGCGACCTTGACCAGTAGCATGCTTTGCCGGTTCTTACAGTCTCTTCCCATGATTCTTTATTCATATACGCAAGCATCAAAATTTCGTTTGTATTCACGTCCTGAGCAATCGCAGGAATAATTTTATCAGGGCTCTTGGAAAAATCCAATTCTGCCGTCATTGTCGCCTCTCCTTATTGAATATGATTCTGAATAGATTATATCGGCGAGCTTCTTCTTCAAACAGAAATAAAAATAGATTTATTTCTCCGATTCTTCTAGCATTTATAGAAGGAGAAAATTATGTCCGAAATAAGAAATGTAATCATCATCGGTTCAGGGCCGGCCGGACTTACAGCGGCAATTTATTGCGCTCGAGCAAATCTCTCACCACTTCTATTTGCCGGAGCCGAGCCTGGCGGTCAATTAACAATCACAACAGAAGTTGAAAACTATCCGGGGTTTCCTGTGGGCATACAGGGACCTGAGCTTATGGACAATTTTCGAAAACAAGCACTCAGATTCAAAACTGAAATTATCGAAGAAGCTGTAGAAAAAGTTGAACTCCATGTAGCTCCAAAACTAGTCACAGCCGGCGGTAAAACTTATAAAGCAAGATCTGTAATCATTGCAACAGGTGCTACGGCAAAATGGCTAGGGCTCGAATCTGAAAAAACATACAGAGGTAAAGGTGTTTCAGCTTGCGCTACTTGCGACGGTTTTTTCTTTCGAGGCGAAGACGTATGCGTTGTCGGCGGTGGAGATACTGCATTGGAAGAAGCACTCTTTTTGACGAACTTTGCAAAATCAGTCACAATAATCCATCGAAGAGAGCAGCTTAGAGCTTCAAAAATCATGCAAGACAGAACCAAGAAAAACGAAAAGATTAAATTCGTATGGAATTCAGTCATTGAAGAAATTATAGGTGACGGTTCAAAAGTCACAGAACTAAAATTGAATAATGTTAAGACAAATGAAATTTCCAATCTTCCAACATCAGGACTTTTTGTTGCTATCGGACATTTTCCAAATACAGAACTTTTCAAAGATGAACTTGAACTGGATGAAAAAGGCTACATCAAGGTTACGGATTCAGGCAGAACTGCCACTTCAATAGCTGGAGTCTTTGCGGCTGGCGACGTTAGAGATCATTACTTTCGTCAGGCAATAACTGCGGCAGGAATGGGTTGTATGGCGGCAATAGAAACCGAACGTTTTCTTGAAGGATAATAATTTAAAAAACTTTGCAATCTGGACTAAAATAATCTAATATAAATCCTGTGTTAAAACTTTCTAAAAAGCTCGATTATGCAGTTGCAATACTCGTTTATCTTGTAAAAAAAGGAGAGAGTAAAATATCCAGTGCAAAAGAAATCGCTTCATCTTTTAAACTTCCTCTGCCTATAACTTCGGCCTTGCTTAAAATTCTGACTAAACATGAAATTGTTCGGTCTATTCGCGGAATTAAAGGCGGATACATTATTTCGATCAAGCCGTCGGAACTGACTATGGATAAAATCATTCTTGCAATCGACGGCCCAATAAGGCTCGCTGACTGCGTTTCATTCTCTTCTTCAAAACATTCTAAACGGTGTCTCTTAAAAAATTGTTGCCCTGTGGTAGCTCCTATTAGAAAGCTTCATAGTTCGATCGTTGATCTTATGGCAAAAATCACTTTAAAGCAGATAGCCAATGAATCAGATGACATTGAATTCTGACTCTGCAATAAAACGTTCTTTATTCTCAAATAGCATGATGTTTTCTTTCGATGAGTAAAATTATTTATCTCGATAACAACGCGACAACTCCGCTCGATTCCCGGGTCTTCGAAGCTATGAAGCCTTATTTTTTTGATAAAATCGGAAATCCGTCATCAGCTCATCATCGATACGGTTGGGAAGCCAAAGAGGCTGTTGAAACCGCCAGAAAAACCTGCGCAGACCTCTTGAATTGCAATGCAGACAATTTAATATTTACATCGGGTTCTACTGAATCGATAAATACGATCTTGATCGGCGTCGCGCGAACGGCAATAAAAAAAGGAAAAAAGCATATCGTTTCCACTACAGCTGAACATTCAGCAGTTCTAGATACATTAAAATTTCTTCAGTCTGAAGGTTTCGATATCGAATTATTAGAGGTGGATCAATTCGGAAGACTTGATCCCGAACGTCTTATAAAAGCTCTTAGACAAGATACCGCGCTTGTCTCGGTTATCTGGGCAAATAACGAAATCGGTTCTATCAACCCTATTCATGAGATTAGTGAAATATGCAGAGAGATAAAAATTTTGTTTCATACCGATGCGGCGCAAGCAGTCGGAAAAATATCTATAGACTTAGAAAAAACTCATGTCGATTTTCTTTCAGCTTCCGCTCACAAATTTTACGGTCCCAAAGGCATTGGAATTCTATACAAGAAAGATAGTATTTGTCCGCTCATGCACGGAGGCGGTCAAGAAAAAGGAATTCGGCCCGGAACTTTGAATGTTCCATCAATAGTTGGAATGTCAACCGCTCTGAAAATTTCAGTCGAAGAAATGCCGGCTGAAACAACACGTTTGAAAAAATTATCTAAGCATCTTTTTGAATCATTAAAATCACTGGGAGGCATGCATTTAAACGGACATCCCGAACTGAGAATCCCGGGAAACCTGAACATATCTTTCGACTTTATCGAAGCTGAAGCGCTATTGATATCCATGCCCGATCTTGCAATGTCAACCGGTGCGGCATGCGCTTCATCCAAAAAAAGTACTTCTCATGTTCTAAAAGCTATAGGACTTGATTCCGGCCGAATCAAGTCATCTATCCGAATTGGAATCGGCAGGACAAACACAAAAGCCGAAATAGAAGATGCGGTAAAAAGAATTATCGAGGAAGTAAGAAGGCTTAGGAAATTGTCTCCTGATTATTCTGCTCCGTGTTGAAATAATTTTTTCTTCAGAATCGCCAGAATTATTCCGATACCTTTCATAGCTATACAAAATTGTCAATGAGCTAATATTTGCAGAATTATTGACGCGATCTGGACGGAGCAAATTTGAATAACCGCATAAAAAAAAGAAACAGGCTCAGAAATACAATACTTTTTCTTCTAACGTCTTTTCTCATATTATTTAGCGGTCTTAAATCAGCCTTCTCATCGACTAATCTTGAAGAAGATACTTCGCTCGATCCTTCATTATCGCTATCATTTTTTGAAGAAAATTTTTTAGCTAAAGATGATCTATCAATTCAAAATCTGAAAGCTCTTAAATTTTCAGAAAACATAGAGGAGAAAGATCCTGAGGAAGAAATAAATATCGAAAAACCGGAAAAAGCAGAACCGCAAATTCAAGTTAAAAACGAATCGAATCTAACTTCATATACTATAAAAAAAGGCGACTCAATCGAAAAGATAGCGCGACGTTTTAGACTCAAAACTTCAACAATACTGTCTTTAAACAACTGGTCTCGAAAATTGTCTCCTGGCAAAACGATGCGAATTCCAAGCTGTGATGGAATTCAAGTTAAAATATCCAAAGGTATGACTGCATGGGACATAGCAAAAAAATATAAAATCAGGTTGTCAAAAATTGCCGAATTCAACCAATACGAAGATATGGAAACAGTTAGAGCAGGAGCAACTCTTTTTATTCCTGGTGCGCAACCATCAGCCAATCCTATTACAGCAAGGTCAACAAAAAATAAATACGGATTTTTCTATTTTCCAGTAAATGGCCGCATAAGTTCTTCTTACGGATACAGAAGGCATCCAATAAGCGGAAAGATTATGTTTCATCGCGGACTTGATATTGCGTCTCCATTAGGTACATCAATTCACAGCGTTCTAAGCGGAGTAGTAAGCTTCAGCGGCAGACGCGGCGGATATGGTAATCTCGTGGAAATAAGGCATAGCAATGGAATTGTTACCCGATACGGGCATACTCTACGTAATCTTGTAAAAACAGGTGCAAGAGTAAAAGCTGGTACAGTAATAGCAAAAGTAGGTTCAACCGGATATTCAACAGGTCCTCATCTTCACTTTGAAGTGATAGTTTCAAGCAAGCGAAAAGACCCTGCAAAATATCTCGCCAGAAGGTAAATCATAACCGGAGTCATGCAAGTAGATATGGAATGCAGCCACTGAGGCACGGAGACACAGAGAAAAAAATAGATAAAAAATCTCAGTGTCTTGGTATCTGGTATGTTATTATATTTGAAATTGCAAATTGGAAAGTGCAAATTG
>PEWQ01000009.1:106-9824 GCA_002780065.1 Candidatus Hydrogenedentes bacterium CG07_land_8_20_14_0_80_42_17 | reverse complement strand
TTCTTTGGCTTTTTCTCTTCCCTGCCCAAGTCCTTCTTCATTCCATCTTATCCAAGTTCCTCTCGTCTCGAGAATTTTGTGTTCAATTCCAAGATCGATCAGCGAGCCTTCGCTCGATATTCCTTCACCGTAAATCACATCAAGCAAAGTATTCTTGAAAGGCGGCGCAACCTTATTCTTCACAACCTTCACCTTCATTTTTCTGCCGATAATTTCTGTACCATTCTTAATAGTCTCTCCACCGCGCACGTCAATACGTATTGAAGAATAAAACTTCAATGCTCTGCCGCCGGGAGTAGTTTCCGGATTACCGAACATGATTCCAATCTTTTCACGAAGTTGATTGATGAAAACACATATCGTCTTAGAGCGCGAGATACTTGCCGTGAGTTTACGCAAAGCCTGACTCATGAGCCTAGCCTGAAGTCCCATGTGCTGATCACCCATATCACCTTCGATCTCAGCCTTTGGAACCAGAGCGGCCACGGAGTCGATAACAACAATATCGACCGCTCCGGATCTGACGAGAGCATCTGTAATTTCGAGAGCCTCCTCGCCCGTTCCAGGCTGAGACACAAGAAGTGATTCAAGCTGAATTCCCAATTTTGCCGCGTAAGCCGGATCCAATGCATGTTCTGCGTCGATGAATGCCGCAGTACCTCCGCTTTTCTGAATTGCCGCAATAGCATGCAGACAAAGAGTTGTCTTGCCGCCGGATTCAGGTCCGAACACTTCAATAATCCGGCCGCGCGGAAGTCCTCCTACTCCTAATGCAATATCAAGCCCCAGTATTCCGGTTGTAGCGGCCTCAACATCGATCGAAAAGTTTTTATCTCCAAGTCTCATGATCGAGCCCTTACCAAAATCTTTTGAAATTTGATCCATTGCCGCCTTCAGCGCCGCATTCTTCCGTTCTTCCATCTTTCCATCCTCTTTATCAATACCAGCTCTAGATATAACAGCACCCACAATGTACTCCTTTCCAACTTCAATAATTTATTTGCGCCAAGCAAGCGCATATTTATTGTTAAAGCATTAATCGTGCCATAATATAACTCTCATAAAATCAAAATAGTAATATTAAAAAATGTCCATTACTGTACTTTTGTATGTAATTTATGTGAAAAACTATAGGCAAAAACTTAATAGAAAATATTATCTTTTGCTTCTACGTCTAACCGACTCATGAGGTGAAAGGCGATTGAACGCACCCTTTAATAATGGATGCAGTTCTTCTAGGTCGGCAGCTACACACTTTGACAAATTCACGCCGCTGTGAATAAGCCGCGCAACTGTCTCATGCGCCTCGCGAAAAGGCATTCCATGTTCGACTAAATGCTCGGCAAGATCAGTCGCCATCATCGACGGATCGATTGCGGATTCAGCTCGCTCTGAATTGAACTTCATCGTATTCACTGCAAGGGACATTGCGGACGCTGAAAGAATAACAGTATCCACAGAATCAAAAACCGGCTCTTTGTCCTCCTGCAGATCTCTGTTGTATGTCATCGGCAGTCCCTTAATTGTAGTCAACAAAGAAACAAGATTCCCTATAACGCGGCCGGACTTTCCACGAGTCAATTCGCAAACATCAGGATTCTTTTTCTGCGGCATCAACGAAGAGCCGGTAGTCACGGAATCATCGAGCTTCACAAAACCAAATTCCTTTGTCGAATAAACAATCAAATCCTCAGCCAATCTCGAAAGATGAATTTGAAATAGCGCAGAAGCAAATAGCAGCTCCAATGCAAAATCCCGATCCGAAACCGAATCCAATGTCGAGACCGAAACCTTTTCGAATCCCAATTTCTCAGCAGTATACTTTCTGTCGAGCGGCAGTGAAGAGCCCATGAGAGCTCCTGAGCCAAGCGGCGAAGAAGCCATTGCCAGAGAAGCCGCATCTTCGAAACGCGCGATATCACGTAAAAGCATCTCGCGATAGGCGCTCAGCCACAAATCAAAAGTTGTCGGCTGAGCCTGCTGAAGATGAGTGTATGCCGGCATAAGTTTGCCTTTGTATTGCTTCGAGACCTTATCTATGGCGGAAATTAAATCTCTAATCGCGTAAATAATCCTTCTCGACGCGTCTGCGCAATAAAGCCGAAACGCAGTTGCAACCTGATCGTTCCTGCTCCTGCCAGTGTGAAGGCGCTTCCCAGCTTCACCGATCCGTCTCGTCAATTCTGATTCGATGTTCATATGCAAATCTTCAAGCGACTCGTCCCAAGTAAATTTACCTTTTTCGATATCACTCAAAATCGTCTTCAAACCTCTTACGATTTTATCCGAATCTTTTCTCGAGATAATTCCAGTCCGGCCGAGCATCTCCGCATGTGCGATAGAGCCTCTAATATCGAAAGGCGCAAGCCGTTTATCAAAAGAAACTGACTGCGTAAATTGTTCCACTATTCCGGCAGTTGCTTTACCATAGCCGCCGCCCCAAAGTTTTTTTCGAGTCTTCATCGCATTAGAATTTAGGACGTGAGACCATGCCTCGAATACGCAGTCTCAAAGAATTCAGTTTAATAAAGCCGGTCGCATCCGCCTGATTGTAAGCGCCCTTGTCAGCTCCCATTGTCACGATGTCAGGTCTATAAAGCGAATTCGGCGATTTTCTACCGACAACAGCGCAATTGCCTTTATAGAGTTTCAAGCGCACAACACCATTCACCCACTTTTGTATATCATCGCAAGCAGTCTGAATCATTTCACGCTCCGGCGTGTACCAGTAGCCGTAGTAGCACATCTCCGCATATCGAGGAATAAGCTGATCGCGCAGATGCATGACCTCGCGGTCCAGAGTAATCGTCTCCAAAGCGCGATGAGCGATATGCATAATCGTGCCGCCAGGTGTCTCATAGACGCCTCTGGACTTCATTCCGACATAGCGGTTCTCCACGCAGTCAGAACGTCCTACTCCATTCTTGCCCCCGATCTCATTGAGCTTTGTCAGCAATTTTGCGGGAGAAAGTTTTTGTCCGTTCACTGCAATTGGATTTCCATTCTTAAAAGTTATTTCTATGTAAGTAGCTTTATTCGGAGCCTTCTCAGGAGAGACCGACATCTGATAAATATTCTCAGGCGGTTCAGCCCACGGATCTTCTAAAATGCCGCTTTCAAAAGAGATATGAAAAAGATTCCTATCGCTTGAATAAGGTTTGCCGCCATATTTAGGCACTGGAATGCCATGCTTCTTCGCATAAGCCAAAAGGTCTTCTCGGCCTTTGAAATCCCATTCACGCCACGGAGCAATCACTTCAATATCCGGCTTCAAAGCATAACAGCTTACTTCGAATCTGACCTGATCATTTCCTTTTCCTGTTGCGCCATGTGAAACTGCCTCCGCGCCTTCCCTCTTTGCGACCTCGATCATTCCACGCGCAATGCATGGCCGAGCGAGAGAAGTCCCCATCAAATATATTCCTTCATAAATTGCGTTCATGCGAATCGCAGGAAAGACAAAATCTCTTACAAACTCTTCCTTCTGATCCAAAATTACGGTTTTAATTGCGCCTGTAGCCTTGGCCTTCTTTTTTATTTCATTAACTTCAGAGCCTTGCCCAAGGTCAGCGGCATACGCAACAACGTCGTAGCCCTTCTCTTCAATGAGCCACTTCAAAATCACTGAAGTATCCAATCCACCAGAATAAGCCAGAACAACCTTTTTACGTGACATTTTAGCACCTCTCCATTATTTATTATTTCAATTCAAACTACTTTCATCGCAGGCTAAAGCCTGCGCCTACCATTCGAACTCATTCCCATCTTCGAACGCATTTCAATAATCCACTACAGCGAGCCCTTTGTCGACGGCACTCCTGAAATTCTATGATCAACCGTAACCGCTTCTTTCAAAGAAAGAGCCAGAGCCTTGAATGCGGTCTCGACAACATGATGAGGATTCGAGCCGCTTACGAGTTCCATGTGCACTGTCAGTCCTGCATTCTGAGAAAGAGCGCGAAAAAAGTCCTCAGCCATAAATGCGTCGAAGCCTCCGGTCTTTTCCCGCGGAAAAGCGCCGTGCAGATAAAAACCACCTCGTCCTGAAATATCGAGATTGACTCGAGTGAGCGCCTCATCGAGCGGCGCCGCAGTGACTGCAAAGCGCTGTATCGAACGCTTATCCCCAAGCGCCTGCAGAAGCGCCTGCCCCATCACGATTCCAACATCCTCTACGGTATGATGCTCATCGATTTGAATATCGCCTTTGGCTTTCACAATAATGTCCATCAAAGAATGTCTGCCGAAAAGTTCTAGCATGTGGTCGAAGAATCCGATTCCAGTCTCGACATTAGCCTCTCCGCTCCCATCAATTCTCACAGTGACAACGACCTCAGTCTCTCGAGTCTTTCTTTCGACTCTGCCTATTCGATCATTCATTCCCCAATTACCTCCAGCAATCTCGAAATCTCTTCATCTGTTCCAACTGTAATTCTCACTCCAACAGCGGTCCGCGGATCGTTTCCAAACCATCTGACAAGAATTTTCTTCTCAAGCAATCTTTTGTAAACGGCCCCTCCATCTCGATCCGGCGGCACAGCAAAGACAAAATTTGCTCCGCTCTCGAAGACCTTCCAACCTCTTTTACTTAGACCTTCTTCAAGTCTTCGGCGAGTTGAAAGTATTCTCGTCCGTATCGTTTCAAAATACGCCGTATCATCGAGCGCGGCCTCTGCCGCCGCATTCGCAATTCGGCTGACATTATACGAATCCTTCAGCAGCATGAAGTCATCAATTATCGAATTGTCAGCGACCGCAAATCCCACTCGAAGACCGGCAAGAGAATACGACTTAGAAAGAGATCTTGCAACGATGAGATTTTTTCTTTTGTCAATAAGCTTCGACGCAGTAATACCGGCGAAATCAGCGTAAGCTTCATCGACGAGAAGCAATTTAACCTTCGAAGCCAATTCATCGATCTCATTCAAAGGTGTAAGTGTCCCCGTCGGCGAATTCGGAGATGCAATAATTGTCAAATCTGCTCCGGCCTTTGCAAGAGCCTCAATATCGACGGTAAAATCATCGCGCCGCCGAACATCAATTATTTTTGCTCCTGCAAATCCTGCTAGAATTTCATAAAGCGAATAAGTTGGAGTTGACCACGCCGCCTTTGAACCGAATTCCAAATATGCTTGAAAGCAGAGCCTCAAGACTTCGTCAGAGCCATTTCCGACAAAAACATTTTCAGGTTTAATATTGAGTCTTCGCGCCAACGCCTTTCTAGTGTCATTTGCATCGACTTGCGGATATCTCATTAATTTATTCGTTTCTTTTTCGATAGCGGCAATCGCCTTCGGAGAAGGAGAATACGGAGACTCATTAGTATTCAATTTTATTACACCGGTCAGTTGTTCACCCGGAATATAAGGCGGCGCGTTCTTCAGTGAATCCTTCAAAAAATTACTCATCTTTTCCTCGACTTTTTTTTTGATTCATCGAATCGAGATTCATCGAATCGAGATTCAATCGAGCGAGCGTGCGCCTCAAGACCTTCTGCCCGTGCCATCATAACCGCCTTCTTTGCCAAAACCGAGGATGCTTTCTTCGAGAATGACTGAACTGTCGAGACCGCAACAAAATCACGAGCTGAAAGCGGCGGAGAGAAACGCGCAGTTCCACCGGTCGGAAGGATATGGTTCGGACCCGCAACGTAATCACCCAGAATTTCCGGCGAATAGTTTCCGACAAAGATCGCGCCGGCGGCATAAATCTTTTTCACAACTTCCCACGGTTTTTTTATCATAATCTCCAAATGCTCTGGAGCGCACATATTTGCCAATGCGAGCATCTCCGAGCTATCTCTGCAAATTCCGATAATTCCTCTTTCAGCTAGAGAACTCTTCGCAATATCTCTGCGCGGCAAATCTTTTAACTGCTCTTCGATTTCCAGAATCACAGCCTCTCCGATTCTTCTTGAAGAGGTCAATAAAATCGAACGCGCGAAGATATCGTGTTCAGCCTGAGCTATCATATCCGCGGCAATCATCTTCGGAGACGAAGACTCATCCGCAAGAATCAGTATCTCGCTCGGACCCGCAATCGAATCGATTCCCACTCTTCCGAAGACCTGTCTTTTAGCCTCAGCAACAAATCTGTTTCCAGGCCCCACAATCTTGTCGACAGGCTTCACCGACTCAGTCCCAAAAGCAAGCGCCGCAATCGCCTGAGCTCCTCCGACAGAATAAATCTCACTCACACCTGCAATTCGTGCCGCCGCAATTATCAAGTCATTCACAGGCGGCGGTGTAGCTACTGCAATTTCTTTTACGCCCGCGGCGCGTGCGGCTCCGACTGCCATCAAGAGTGTTGAGAAGAGCGGAGCCGAACCGCCAGGCACATACACTCCGACGCGGCGCAGAGGTCTCACAATTCTTCCGAGTATTTCCCCTTCGCGTCTGATCAGCTTCGATTCGTCAGCAGTCTCTTTATGAAATTTCAAAATGCGCGCAAATGCAGTCTTCATGCAGTTTTCAAGGGCGCGGTCTATTTTTACTCTGCGAGATTTAAATATGACTGAATCGATTTCACAGCGATCAAACTGTCGAGTCATTTCAATCAGAGCCTTATCTCCGCGCAGTCGAACATCGTCAATTATCTTTGCGACTGTTTTAGAAATGTTAGTTTCTTTTCTGACGTCAAAAATCCGAAGTTTCATTTCATGCGCAGAAAAAATCTTTATAGTTTCGGATTTTCTCACAAATTATTCTCCAAACCGGAAATAAACTTATTCAAAAGTTCGTATCGAGTCTTATACGCCACTCTATTGGCTATCAGCCTTGCAGTCGAAATTCCGCACTCTTCAATAGCTTCGAGTCCATTAGCTTCCAATGTTTTGCCCGTCTCCACAATATCCACAATCACGTCCGCAAGATTACAAAGCGGCGCGAGTTCCACCGAACCGTAAAGTTTTATTATTTCAGCAGAAGTGCCTCGCTCCTGAAATATTTTTTTAGCTATTGCCGGATATTTCGTCGCCACTCGGACAGCAGAAGGCAAACTCTTTCTATTCTTCAAACCGGCTATAACTATTCGGCAACGGCCGAATCCCAGATCGAGAAGCTCAAATAAATTTTCGTCCATGTCTTCGTGCTCAATGAGCACATCGCGGCCGACAACTCCGAGATCTGCCGCGCCATAATAAACATAAGTCGGAACATCCTGCGAGCGAACAATCATTGACTCGATCTGTCCGCACGAACTGAATAGTTTTAAACTCCGAGAAGAGTTTGAGGTTTCAAAAGAATACCCGCACCTTTTCATCAGTTCGAGCATATCCTCGAACATTCTTCCCTTAGGAAGAGCTATGCGCACACAATCAGACATGAGTGAAGATTATCTTCGATTCAGGTTTTTGACAATTACGAAAAAAATTTCTAAACGCTTTTCTTCTAAAAAAAAGTTGTTTATAGTTATACTATGCAAAACATGTTTACTGAAAAAGAAGGAATCGTTCACTGCGAAGATGTTTCGCTTGAGCTTCTTGCAAAAAGATACGGCACACCTCTGTTTGTTTATTCTCTGAATTCGATCAAAAATATGGTCACTGCTTATCAGGAAGCATTTAGAAAATTTTCTCCGATTGTCGCGTATGCAATAAAAGCGAATCCAAATCTTTCTATTCTGCGTGAAGCAGGACTGCTCGGAGCAGGCGCAGATATTGTTTCGGGAGGCGAACTGCATCGAGCAATTGATGCAGGAATTCCCACGAATAAAATTGTTTTTGCCGGAGTTGGAAAGTCGCATGCAGAGATCGAAGCGGCGCTCGCCGCCGAAATACTTATCTTCAATGTAGAGTCCATTCCTGAGCTCAAACTTCTCGACAGCATTGCAGGCGAGATGAATCTAACTGCTCACTTTGCCATTCGAGTTAATCCCGATGTTGATCCTCGAACTCACGCATACATCTCGACCGGAAAGAAAGAATCCAAATTCGGGCTGGACATAAAGACTGCGATAGAAGCCTACCGTTTGTCGCTGAAGATGAAGAATGTTGAAGCGCTTGGTATTCATTGCCACATAGGTTCTCAAATAACTAAAACAAATCCATTTGTGCAGGCGATTGAAAAGGTTGTTCGCGTTATCCGCGAGGTCCGTGAGCTGGGAGCGAGCATAAATTATTTAGACATTGGCGGCGGACTCGGAATCGATTACGACGGAACCGTTCCGCCAACACCCTCAGAACTTGCAAACGTTATTTCGCCATTTATCGAAGAGTCAGGTTGCAAACTCATCATCGAACCCGGCCGCTCAATTGTGGGCAATTCTGGAGTTCTACTAACCCGAGTTCATTACATAAAAGAAACTCCTATTCACCGCTACGTCATAGTAGATGCCGCCATGAATGATTTGATACGTCCCGCATTCTATGATGCTTTTCATTCAATCGAACATATCGACACTCGCCAAGCTCGAACTGAAACAGTATGCGAAATCGTCGGCCCAATTTGCGAAACCGGAGATTTTCTTGCAAAGGGCAGGAAGATGCCTCTACCAGCCTCCGGAGACATTTTGATGATCCGCTCGGCTGGCGCATACGGAATGGCAATGTCTTCGAATTACAATCAAAGAACCAGAGCGGCGGAAATTTTAGTCGATAAAAATAAGTTCAAACTGGTGCGAAGGCGCGAAACATACGCGGACCTTTCCAGAACTGAAAAGGAGATCGAAGATGAGTGAAACAATTAATTTGAGAGGATCGATAGTTGCAATAATAACTCCGTTTAATAAAAACGGACAGATTGATGAGACTGCATTACGTGAGCTCGTCGAGTGGCATATTGCCGAAGGCACAGACGGAATAGTTCCATGCGGAACCACAGGCGAATCGGCGACGCTTTCACACGGAGAACACGACAAGGTTGTCGAGATAGTAATCGAGACAGTAAACCGCAGGATTCCGGTCATAGCCGGAGCCGGCTCGAATTCAACAACTGAAGCGATACGGCTGACAAAACACGCTGCCTCTGTCGAAGCAGACTTTGTCCTCTCAATAACGCCATATTACAACAAGCCTACGCAAAACGGTCTTATCGCGCATTTCACGAGGATTGCCGACGAGTCGCCGATTCCATTAATTCTTTACAATGTCCCCGGCCGCACTGGAGTAAACATGCTTCCTGCGACAGTTGCCGCGTGCGCAAAACATCCCAGAATAGCCGGAATAAAAGAAGCTACAGCCGATTTGAAACAGATATCCGAGATAATTGAAAACACTCCAAAAGATTTTATCGTGCTTTCCGGTGATGACTTCACTGTGGTTCCGACTCTTGCAATCGGAGGAAAAGGAGTAATCTCAGTCACGGCAAATATTGCACCGCGGCTCAACTCAGAGATGATTAAAGCGTGGGAGTCAGTCGATATCGAAAAAGCAAAAGCTCTGCATTACAGACTGCTTCCGTTAGCCAGAGCATGCTTCAACGAATCGAATCCTATACCGGTAAAAGCCGGAGTATCTTTATTGGGTAAATGCAACAATAAAGTAAGATCTCCGCTGACAGAAGCTTCGCAAGCCACAATCGACAAGATGAAATCAGCGATCGAGTCTTTGAATAGTCGCTAGCACAGGCGAGGCGTCCATTGACGCGTGACGTCCATTGACGCGAGGCGTCCATTGACGCGTGGCGCCTGTTGACGCGTGGCGCCTGTTGACGCGTGGCGCCCATTGACGCGTGGCGCCTGTGCCTCCATGACGAGTTATAATATTTGAAAGTGCAAATTG
>PEWQ01000193.1:14513-27762 GCA_002780065.1 Candidatus Hydrogenedentes bacterium CG07_land_8_20_14_0_80_42_17 | reverse complement strand
ATGCAGTAATCCAATTACGGCGTGAGAATATGAGTGGAGTGCTTTACAACCTTGTCGGCTTTCAAACGCGGCTGAAAATTGCGGAGCAAGACAGAATTTTTAGAATGATACCGGCGTTTGCAAACGCATCTTTTATTCGTTACGGTTCGGCTCACAGAAACACTTTTATAGATTCGCAAAATTTTCTCTCCGCTGACCTCTCAATAAAAATAGAGCCACGAATTAAAATTGCAGGTCAGCTTTCAGGGGTTGAAGGCTATATTGAATCTGCGGCGAGCGGTATTGTTGCCGGCATTTCAACCATTTCGAAAAATTTCCGTCCTTTACCTGAAGAAACAATAATAGGAGGACTCATACGATATATTACAGCACCTTCAAAGCTTAAATTTCAACCAATGAAAGCAAATTGGGGAGTTGTATCGGAACTGAATATCAAGATATCAAAAGGCGAAAAAAAACAATTGCTTGCTGAACGGAGCAGAGAATCTCTGAAGAAATGGAAAAGAGAAATATTAGAAAAATAAACTGTTTCTTTACTAAAATTTAAATCAACAGTTCTTTAATTAATGTCTTCGACCGGGTTCCCAAAGAGACGGCGGAGTCGCTTCCTCGTAAATAATTCTTGCGATAGAAGCTATCGTCTCTTTGGCAGTCATGTAATTCGTTCCGATATTGTCTGCAAATGCCGATACTAGAACAGCTTGGTCGCCGGGAAGATAAATGATTCCGACATCATGCGCGTTATCGTAGATGAGCCCTGTTTTGTGGACTATGTCTATTCTCGGCGGAAGATATCTTGGAAGACGGTCATCAATGGGAGGATTTGTCATGAACTGAATCATTTCGCGCGATGCCTCTTGTGAAATCATCGAGCCTCTAAATATTTTTTCTATAATCTCAGAGAATTCTTTTGGTGTTGTCCAGTTTTCAATGCCTTTTGCTCGGAGTTCAAGAGCCATAACCGGTCTAACGAAGTTTGTGTTTCGCCAGCCCATTGTGCGGCAATACCTTGTTACATGGTCATAGCCGACGAGATCTGCGAGAATGTTCGTTGCGGTATTATCACTGTGCTGTAGCATGAGGAATACTAGATCTCGGAGATTAATTCTACGATTTGCCGGTTCTGATTTCAATCTGCCGGAACCGCTGGCTCTAAGCTTTTCCGAATAATATGCGCCTTGAAGAACTTTGATTTTTCCGTCTGTTATATCGCGATACAAAGTAATAAGAAGCGGAATTTTTACAAGCGATGCGGAAGCAAACCTCGCATTTTCATTTCTTAAAAGAGTTCTTCCCGTTTTTAAATCTTTAATTACAAATCCGATTCGCACTCCTCTTTTTTGAGCAATCGTGTTGTTTATTCTGCCGGATACTTTATTCCAATCGATTCTTCTACCTTCAATGTCAGGATAGTTTGGACTAGAAAGTGTTATTGACATTGGAGCTCTCCAACCAGGTCCATTGCAATATCTCTCGTAATTTCTGTTTGCAAGAAGCCGCGGAGGATTGGGAAGATTCAGTACTGCTTCGGCCGAGCCTGCGAATCCACCTGCCGTGACAAGAGAGAAGATGACGAAAGATATAAGTGAAATGAAAATAAAAGCAAATACCGAAATCGTTCTTCTCTTCTCAGATAATTTATGAGAAATTATTTCGACTTTCTCTTGAAGCATCTCTATTAAAGATTCTTTATTTTTTCGCCGCTCTTCAGGCGTTTGTTTGAAACGTGATAGATCCATAAGGCTATCTAATTATCGTCTTTTTTGAGAATTTTAGTGACATTTAATATTAGAACATTTCTATACGAAATTTACATTTTTTTAAATTAGTTTATTGCTCGGTTGTAGGCTCTGTAGCGACTCTAATAGGTAATCCTCAAAACATGCTCATCAGACAATCCTTAAATCTATCATTCAATGGAGTAGATATAGATTGGGAAGAGCATGCTCGAAGCGGAATACCAATAACTGTTGCAACATTGCTTTTATCCGGTATTTGGCTGTATCTCTTAAAATAAAATTACGAATCCCCTTGATTTGAAAAAAAATGTATGTATCATTTCTTTCATCGCGGGGTGGAGCAGTGGTAGCTCGTTGGGCTCATAACCCAAAGGTCGGAGGTTCAAATCCTTCCCCCGCAAGAGTGAAAAACTATCCTGAACCGCTAAACTAAATAAGTTGTATTTCTTTTTACAGTTTTATTGATATGTTGCTCTTAATAGTTATAGAATTGTGTTATGAGGGATGTAGAAAATAAATTAATTTCTAAAAAGAAGAGCGGTCAGTACATGGTTGAATTCGGATTGACCTTCATCTTTTTTATATTCATTATTCTTGCCGTAATAAACTTGATGTTGATTGCTTACAACTTCAATCTCGGACAACGAGCCACATGGGAGGCCGCAAGGCTTGCCGCTGTTGGAGCCTCAAACAGTGATGTCGCCACCGTAATCTACGACCGTTTTGCAAGCCAATTCTTTGCATCTCCGTTCATGGTCTCTGCTATAGATTTCGATACAGAAACTTTTATAACTCCCAACAATCAGTTCGAACGAATCGAAGGAACTGAAATAGAAGTCAATATCGGATACAGAACAGGGTTTTCGTTTCTCGCAATGTCCGCGATAGAAGGCACTTTTCCGATTCGTTCAAGACTCTACGTAATTCAGCGCAATGACAACGACCGCGATGGATTCTACGATACAGTGACTGCCAATGCAAAAGCCGATTCGAGGCAGAATGATCATGACAACGACGGTATTCCAGATTCAAGCGACCCTGATTGGGACAATGACGGCAGAACAAACCTAACCGATACAGGAATACTACTTTACAACGGAGCGGCATATACTCTTGATACCGGTGCCGGAGCGAAGGTAGTAACGAAACTCAGCGACGGAAAATTCTGTGCTCGAATTATTCACATTCTTTCCGACGGTTCTTATGACTCGGGACCATATCTCTTCAGGCCTCAAAAAATTCCAAGAACATATTCAGGATACATAGCAATACCTATCATGGTCGACTTGTCTTACGACAAAAACAATAACGGTTGGGAAGACCGATATGATAATTAGAAAAGGTAAAAGAACCAAATTCGGACAGGCATTGATCGAAATAATATTTGTCGTCCTATTGTTCATGTTCATAGGCATGATGGTTTACGAAACAGGAATTCTATATTACAACGTAAACATGGTTTCAAATTCTTTGAAGCAGGCTGTGTGGCTTGCATCGCTCGGAGCGACAGATGAAGAGATAATCAATGTGATAACCGCAGTAGATGAGCATCTATTGAAATCCGTCTTCATGGAACACCAAGTTTCAGATTTTGCATTGGAGGTCTGGGCAAAAACACCTGGAGGCGAATACGATATCGCTCCATTAGTAAGCGACGATCAATTTTCTCCGGGAACATACAACGCATCAACCAGAAGACGCGCGGCATACATCTGGCGCGCTCAGGGATTGAACGTCAGACTCTCATTGAATTACAAAATAGGATATGTCTCTCCATATTTTGGAGCCACTCCGGTTATTCTAGTCACTATGCCGCTTAGCGCAAGCCAGGCTGTAATGGTGAGAAACGACGAAGACCATGACGGCTTAGTCGATCTTTACGAACCTGAATTATTTCTGCCGCGCGAAGGCACTTACACAGCTTTATGTCATACTGATTCCGGTGGTGTTTCCGACAAACTGGCGTATGATATTGATAACGATGCCGTCCCCGACACTGCTGAATCCGGATTTTCAATGTATGACTACGATAACGATTACACCCTGGATATTTATGATGCAGGCTCAGGACAAAATATGATCCGCCATCCGAATTTAGGCGGAAATCCAATCTCACTATAACGAGGAGGGGAAATAGTATGTATACAAGAATAGTAAAAACAAAAAAAGAATCCGGGTCGTATCTCGTTCTTGCCGCATTCATATTGGTCGTGCTCATGGTCACCGCAGGACTTACAGTCGATATCAGCAGAAAGTTCATGCTCGAGCAAACCGCACAGGATGTCGCCGATTCCGCGGCTCTTGCCGGAGCCGACATGATGCCGGATTCAGCGAAAGCAAGACAGGCGTGCATAGAATACATTCAACAGCATTCCGCAGGTTACGTTCCTTATGATTCCGATATTCAAATCACAGTATCAGATGAAGATCGTTCCGGAACGGTCGGTGTTCTTGTGACAGGAGCATGGGACCCGGTCATTATGCCCACGTGGCTTGTAGGCAATGAGCTTTACGGAATCACTCGATATGCAATCGCAGTCGCGGCGTGGGACACTTCCTCAAAAACAATTTACGGAGACGGCGATTTGAGTAATCCTCCGGGCGGTAGTTACGCTCTCTTTGTCGGCGATACAAACGTCGGTTCATTCTTATCCGGATTAGACGGAAACAACCTTTATTTTAAAGGAGATGTTCACATCAACGGTAGTATCACGATTTCAAATAGCCCTCAAAATACCATTGTGGGCTCATTTGAGGCTGGAAGCAGTGCAGGCGGCGGCGGCATTGCTGTTCAAGATGGTGTTGCGGCTGAGCCCTGGCCCGAAATTGATGCAGATAAGTTTGTAAATGATGTCTATCTCGACAAAGACAATCCCGCAGATATCGCTCGTTATGGAGGAGCAGGAGCTTCGCTACTCGGCACAAATGGTCAGCCGGTAAAAAGCGCAAGCGGAGTAGATGTGACATGCAGATGGGATGGTTCTAAATTCATAATCACAACGGATAATTCTAACGTCACAGCCGCTTCTTCGTCTCAAACAGCCACATGGGGCAACGGTGTGGACGTAAAAGTTAACGGAAGCCTCGACATAAATCTTCCAAATACTCAAGGAAAATACTGGCTTGGCTCTTTTCAGGTTTCAGGAACAATTTCTGTACCGGCTACAAACAACAATACTGAGCTTCACGGGCTTTATGCAGACAATGCCGACCCAAATCTGGTTGCAATTGAAGGGAAGGATAATGCAGGGCTGGCAGTTTATGCCGGAGCCAGCTACACAGCTGATCAAACTGCAATTGATATTCAAGGCAACCAAACCTGTTGGTATGGCACTGTGTATACGCCTGGCAGAGTCAACTGGGGCGGAAATTTTAATAACTATAATGCGAACGATGAAGGCACTGATGGAAATTACGATGCAAGCGGAAACGGATTTGTGAAAGGATCGGTTATTTGCGGTTCGATCACAAGCACTAACAATAATTTCCAAATTTACTACGATGCCGCTTTATCCGACGACTTTCCAATTACCAATTCTCCTGAATCATCTCCGCCGCGCTATTCAACTCCAACCGTCTGGTTGCAGAAGTAATGATGGTAATGATGGGGTCAGGCTTGAACTTTTTTACTTTTTCGGTTTTTTCATACCGATAGCCCAAGACAATGGCAAGGCTACTAAGAGTGGATTTGCAAGACCAATGGTATCATGTTGTCGCTCGCGGAAATGAAAAACACCTTATTTTTCTCGACAACGATGATTTCATCACTTATTTAGGCTACCTTGCAGAGGCTTCAGCGCGATTCGACATCCGTATCGGTTCCTACTGTCTCATGCCTAATCACATCCACCTCTTACTTCTTCGAGGACGCGAGCCACTATCACGTCATATGCATACTCTACATACAAGATACAGCATTTATTTCAACAAAAAATATAATCGGAGCGGGCATCTTTTTCAGGGACGTTATAATTCATTTCGAGTCTCGTCGGAATCCTATCTCGATAACCTGGTCCGCTACATTCATCAGAATCCAGTCAGGGCACATCTATCTTCCTCTCCAAAGACTTGGCGTTGGTCTAGCGATCAATTCTATCGCACAGGAGAGCATAGGCTTGGAACAGAGAAACGAGTACCTGAATTTGAGGGCTCATCTGGGGCTAAACGATATCTTAATCTCATAGAAGAAGCAGTACCTGAAATAGAAATAAGGTTGAACGAACACTATCACGGTGGCGTAGAGCGGCGAAAAAACGGGCGATCGACAACTCAATTGCGAGAATTCCGAGGAAGGCCTTCCATGACACAAGTCGCAGAAGAATGCGCCCAACGTGCAGGAATAGATCCAACATTACTAAAAAAAAGAATCTTTTATCGTCCTGTTGTAGCCGTTCGAAAACAAGCTATGTCTATTCTCTACGAATACGGATATAACACTTCTGCCATAGGAAGATTCTTCGGAGTCTCTCCATCCGCAGTTACAAAAGCTAGAAAAAAGTAAAAAAGTTCAAGCCTGACCCCTTAATCTATCCACTAAGATTTTAGCTTTGTCTCCAACAGGAGTTCCCCATAATCTTTTTGATATATCCAACAGATACGGTTCCATTCCTGTCAATTCTACGGAAGTAAATCGTGCACTAATCGCATCAAGAGCCGTCTCAAGAATCCGTTCATCATTTGATCTCAATACCGGAATTATGACTTGCTTAGCAACTTCCAAATTATTTACCGCTGTTCTATTCCAAAGATCTATTGCTGAAATTACAACATCCGATTTTGGATACGCCAGCGGCGAAGTGAGCAAATACAAAAATCCAGGTTCGGCTCCGAAAGCAGATAGCCCGTCAACTGCTCCGCTTCGAACATCGGCATCTACCTCATAGATAAGCGGCAGTATCAAATTATGTGCGCCTTGAACTCGATAACTACCGCACAATCGCGCAGTTGCCGCTCGAACCATTGGTGAAGGATCCTTCAAAAAAATAAAAAGTCGCGGCCCCGCAGTATTCGAATCAATTTCCATAAGTTTTGACAAACCTTCAATTCTTACATCAGGCACATCAGAAGAAATCTTTTCAATTGCATTATCCAATTCGGTCTTTGCGGCATCGTTGCCGGCAACTGAATTATCCGTTATCCCCATTGCTCTGCGCATAGCTGCCGCAGGATCTTCTTTAGGGCTCTTGGAATAATTTTCTACCGTAATCAAAATGGATGCCAAAAACAAAAGTCCTAACATACTGTAGAAAAGCCACTTCAGCAGAGAAGGTGTAATCATAGTTTTAGGTTTTTTAATTTCGCTTTTTCGTTTCGTATCTTCTTCTTTTTTTGGAGGTTGATCATCCCACGGCATGTATTTCTTCGTCATTGTCACTCCGCATTAATGCGTTGAAGTAAGCTCTGCGCCATCTGCCCCGAAGGTGAAGAGCCCATACGAGCAGTAATTCCTTCAAGCAATGTTTTGTATGGGACAAGATCTCTTGTTCGAGGATAAGACTGAGTCAAAGCTCCAAGCGCTGTAGAAAGCACTGATTCGTCAGAGGAAGATAAAGCAGGAGCTATCGTTCCTATAGCATTTCTAGGATCGTACTGCAATGCAACTTTCCAAACAGGAATTGTCAGTTTCACAACCTCAGGATCACGAGAAGACATCGGTCTCATAAACCTATACATTATTCCCGGTTCGCTTGCATACTTCAGCATTGCTGAAGAAGCGGCAAGTCTTACAGCTTTATCGGGATCCTCAAGAAGCATAACTATCTGAGAACCCAAATTTGGGATTTCATAAGTCGATAATAAAGTTGCGGCTTGAGTTCTAACAGCCGGAACAGGATCCATCAAACATGGAATCAAAAGATTTGCTCCATCCTTCGGATTGGCTGTCATAACAATCTGCATTCCTCTGATTTTTTCTTCAGAAGAACTCGATCTCATCAATTTACTTCCCAAAGCAAACTGTTTTTTCGGAGAAATGTTTTCGGAAGGAGAAGACTCATCAACATCTTCAATTTGAATCGTTGATTCTCTTTTCTGCTTCGGAGCAGAAATTGAATTCTTAATCATAATAGAAATTGCGAGAATAAAAAGCGTGCCGATGCAAATGGCAAAAAGAATCCAAATAAATTTTTTGTCAGTCACATTATTAGTTTTTTTCTTCATACGATAAAGTTAATCCTTTCATCTATTTGCTGACAACTTGCCATTACAACGCAGGCTAAATCCTGCGGCTACCGTTCGAACGTAATTTTCATCACACGCATCACGACAGTTCGACATATCTCTTTAGCGCATCTCGATAATCAGGATCGACCTCTACGAATTGAACTCCCAATCCAAAACTTTGATCAGGCAATTTCGTGCATCTCACAACCTTTGCCCTCGCCATGAACGAACGTTCGGCACTCGGAAGGGAAATCAGCATTCTGCCTTCGCTTCCCTCTTCAATAGCCTTTGAATATCTGAAGCAAAGTCCTCCGAACCCGGCATCGAGCACCATTGCAACAATAGGTTCAGACATCGAGCTCTTTCCAAACTCAAAAAAACTTCGTCTCTTATTATCGTTATGAAAATCCACCTGAATTACAAACTGAACCGGAAATCTTGGAGCTTTTCTTTTATCTTTTTCTTTAATTTTATCATTTTTGCCCGGCGGCGGAAGCGTTAGCATTCTCGGAAAAAAGCCTGAACATTCATTGCAAAACCACAATTCGCAAATTTTCTTACCGCTTGTATCAAAACAATTCGTCACATAAACAATATTACTGCCATGACAAAAAGCGCAGTCAGATTCTTTAGAAACAAACTTTTTCATCTTCTTCTTACTCTTGTAGGAAGCCATCTCGGTTCCTGAGTCGCGCACAAAGCTATTGCAAGAGCATCTGCGGCATCGTCGGGTCTAGGAATATCCGGCAGGCTCAAAAGTAATTTAACCATCTCTTGAACATCACGTTTGACCGCTCTGCCATTCTGAGTGACCGATTGTTTAACTCTATTCGGAGTGAATGAAAGTATTTCAGCTCCAAAGTCCACCGATGCCAACAACACAATTCCTCTAGCCTCCGAAACAGCCATAGCAGTCTTCACATTCGAAGAAAAAAACAGTTCTTCCACTGACACCACATCCGGCCTGTAACGTCTAAAAAGGCCGCCCAGAGCATCATAAAGCATCTTCAATCTCGAAGCAGGAGCCATTCCTGCAGGAGTTCTAATAACTCCGTGGGCTACATGATATCTCGTGGTTCCTGCAGTCTCAATAACTCCGTATCCTGTTGTAGCAGTTCCGGGATCAACTCCAAAAAAAATCATTCCTCAGCCAATAATTCTAGAGGTGGTTCCAGATTGGAATATACATTCTGGACGTCGTCATCCTCCTCCAATAACTGAATCAATTTCATACATGATCTCGCTTCTTCAATAGACGGAGTAATGAAAGTATTTGGCAGCATCACTGACTCGGCAGATTCGCAGTTGATGCCTTTAGCAGTCAATGCTTCGGATACCTCAATAACAGAACCCGGCTTCGTCTTGATTTGATAGAGATCGTCCTGAGTTTCCATGTCATCAGCGCCGGCCGTCAATACAGCCTCCATCACTTCATCTTCATTCGGATATTTTTCTCTAGAAATAGTTATCAAGCCGACAAACTGAAATAGATATGAGACCGAACCTGACTTACCAAGATTGCCTCCGCTTTTAGTAAAGATATGTCTTATATTTGCACTAGAACGATTTCTGGAGTCGGTAAGACATCTCACCATTATGGCAATTCCTCCGGGACCAATTCCCTCATAAGAAATTTCTTCGTAAACTTGGCCCGGCAACTGCCCACTGCCTCTTAGAATCGCTTGCTTAATATTTTCATTAGGCATCGATGCCGCTTTTGCGCGGTCAATAGCAGTTCTCAATCTGGCATTGCCATCAGGATTGCCTCCGCCACTTTTCGCCGCAATCACAATCTCTTTTGCTAACTTAGAAAAGAGAGCTCCTCTTTTCTGATCCGTAACTCCCTTCTTCCTCTTTATCTGAGCCCATTTTGAATGCCCTGACATATCAGTGTCTTTTCTCCTTTGCTTTTAATACCATTTCAACTTCATTAATCGGTACTCGTAATCGCTCCGCAATAATCTCGGGGTTCTCACCCGAAATACTTAAATTTCTAATCTCATCGTGAATTTCAGTCCGATAAGATTTCGCAACTTTCACAGGCATAACAGATCGAGTCAAATCGTCCTCGACAATCGTATCCTCTTTCTCTCTGGCAGAAGTTCGGATACGAGTCTCCATGATTTCAAGGTCTGAAAGCAAAATTGTCAAGCGTCTTATTCGTTCATTCGCCATTTCAATAACCCGCTTCAATTCGTCTCTTCTGTCTTCAACCGCGTTCGCATGACTATTGGCTACATGATTCAATTCAGAGGTTAAATCAGCAAGACGCGATTCAATTTCAACAATATTTGTTTTCCCCGATTTAGAGCTTCGATTCAAACGGCGCGTCGCCGCAAGATAAGCAAATGTCGAGGCCGCAAACGCAAACAATAATGCCGCTATAAAAAGATCCATGCTCATCTCAGAGTATCAACCTTCAGTCCTTTTTCAGGTTCAACCGGATTTTCTTCAGTCTCCTTTTCTTCCTCTTTCTTTTCACCATGCTGGCGCAAAAATGCTCTGCCTCTGCCACTACCGTCTTTATTCAACTGAGCTGTTTCCGACTGATCCGTCTTTGATATCTGATTCGGTTCTTCCTCGGACTCTTTTGCTCGATTCATTTCATTACTTATTACCTGATGTGTATCAACATCTTTCTGTTGTTGAGTCAATCTTGCTATATCCTGCCCTTGCATAATGTTAACTTGAAAATTAATGGGTTCTGTCATTGTTCATCACTAGTATCGTCTTTCGTATTTTTGTCCTTCTTTAATTTTGGAGCTTCATAAGGAAATATTCTTACTTCGCCGCCTTCTTCCTTAAAGGTGACATATTTTTCTTCGCGAGTCGTATAATAGTTAATCGAACCGATGGTCATTTTAATTCCAGGAAACGCCTCATCGGAAACTGAAATCATAGCCTTGACTTTTACTGCAGTTTGAGTCTGAATATCGCGCAATTCAGCCGCCATCTCCTGCAATTTTGTCTTCAATGATTCCATTGCAATCGACAGAGTTTCCAAAATCTTCTGCTTGGCTTGAGGTAAGTTTCCAAGTTTCTCCTTCAATGCAGTCAGCGCAGAGATGCCTTTTTGAATGTTTTCGAAGTTTTCTCTGTCTTTTAATATTCCGCTTTGCAGTTCTTCCATTCTCGATAATAGTTTCGGATTTATGCCGACATCGACATTGGTCTTCGTTGACATAGGTGAACCTAGCGTCTTACACGAAACTCGTTTGTAAGCACGTATCTGACCTCCGGCAATGGTTCCCTTTCTTCCTCCAAGTCCGACAATTATCTGTCCGCCCGACTGCACATTTGAATGCAAGAGAGCTTCATTAATAACAATATCGTCTCTGGCATCAATATCTGAAGTCTCAACAAATTTTGCTCTGACATCACCGCCTGAAATTATTTTAGATTCTATGATGCCGCCTCGCACTGTCACGTCTCCGCCCGCTTCTACGACAGCTTTGCCGACTGTTTTTCCTACAGAAACCGTTTCGGTCGCCTTCACAGAAAAACCTTCTTCTACTGAATCAGAAACAACAACTGAACCCAAAAAATTTACGTTTCCGGTCGAGGCTCCGACCGAACCTTTAATCTGATATAGTTGCGAAACTGTGATTTTTCCGCCAAGAAGCATAACAGCGCCATTCGTTGCCGCATGAGCTTCCAAGCCATCTTCTGAAAGCGTGACATTCTTTCCAACAACAAAAGGTTTATCTTTTCCTGCTTTCGGAGCGATATATTCGTTCTTTACTGTTATTCCAGGTGCGCCGGGCTGAGGCGGAATTTTTGTAGCAAGGTGCTGACCTTCGACAACATTTTCGATTAAATTCAACTCCTTGTAATCTACCCTGCCGGATTCGTCTTGAGCCATGGGGCGAATTTTCTTTTCCGCCTCGAAATAATAAAGATAATCTGCGTCCTTGCCTTCTTCTACCGCTCTTCCTTCCGCAATCAAAATGTCTGTTTCATACGACGGATGTTCTGCCAGCCTTTGAAGCACTTCTTCTTTCACACCATAAATAATGTTCTCCAATCGAATCTTTGTCTTAATTTCTTCAAGCGTTAGTTTTTTTCCGCCGGGTTCAGGTGGAGAAAGTCTTATCCATGCCTGCATATTGTCCGCAGAGACTGTAACTGCCGCATCAGCTTTTCGAGGTTCAAACTTTCCTATCGAAGACGTTACACCATTAGCTGTATTAACAACTTGCTCAACAGATACATGGTCGACATCATAAAAACCCATCTTCTGGCATTCTGCCATTACATCATCAACAGTGACTAAAGAAACATTTTCTTTTGACGGAAAGACTGTGAGATTCACCATGCCATCTTGAACTTCCAGCTTGAAACCTTTTTTAAGATATGCATCAGAATTTGTTTGATTATTTTTTTTCTGTTCCGTCATCAAATACCCCCGTATTTGCTCAAAACCTCTTTACAAATCTTTTTCATTATATTGAAAAAGCCTCGCGATTTTTTTGCAGTTTCGCTTTAAGCCTCATGATCGCTTTCGAATGCAACTGAGAAACCCGCGATTCAGTAACTCCAAGAACAAGTCCAATCTCTTTCAGAGTCAACTCTTCGTAATAATAAAGAGCAATTACTTCTTTTTCACGCGGCGGCAGTTGCTTAATTGCATCTATCAAAATGTTTTTAATTTCTTCACGTTCGATTTTGTAATTCGGATGATCTTTTTCAGAACCTGCAATTGTATCTCCAACTTGTATCTCATCATCATCCGATCCAACATGCCAGACGTCATCAAGCGAAATAACTGCTGTTCCGGAAACATCGTTCACAAGCTGATCGAATTCTTCCAGACTTATTCCTAATTCCTGAGCAATTTCTTCATCAGACGCCGCTCGGCCAAGTCTGTTTTCGAGGTCAGAATAAACCTGCTGAAGCTGACGAGACTTCTGCCGAACTGATCTCGGTATCCAATCCAAAGCTCTAAGTTCATCGATAATCGCGCCGCGAATTCTTGTCGTCGCATACGTCTTGAATTTGAATCCTCGAGACGGTTCATACTTTTCAATTGCATCGATTAGTCCGAATATTCCGTATGAAACCAAATCGTCAAATTCCACCTGAGGCGGCATGTTTGTTGCCATTCTGCCGGCAACGTATTTTACCAAAGGCGCATAACGCTCAATTAAGTGATTCCTCACTTCAATGTCGGCTGACTGACGATACTGTTCCCAAATGACTTCGTCAGAAAGATTTTTTAGCGCTTCAGCCACTTATTATTCCTCCAAATACTAAATATGCTAATATCAGCATTATTCCAATAATCAAAATCGCGCTCCAGAAAAAAGCCATCGACGATAACACCGGGCCAGCCGTAGTGCTAGGCTTTT
>PEWQ01000193.1:0-14490 GCA_002780065.1 Candidatus Hydrogenedentes bacterium CG07_land_8_20_14_0_80_42_17 | reverse complement strand
TTAGCCGTCTCTGAAACCTTAACCCGCAATTCTCCGGAAATAACAGAAATTCCTTGAATGTTCTGACCTAACTGCGACAGTATTGTTACTCTATCATATTCTGCCGGATGAATTGAAACAACTCTTGCATCTAAAATATTGTTTTTTCCACCAATTCCAGGTTTCAATGTCAATAGTTTAGCCACATTTTGTTTTATCGTCGAAGGATCTCTAACTTCAACACTTAATACCATTCCTGGAAGCAGATTCTTTGCGGCAACACCCTGAACCGGTGACAGAATCGGATCCACTTGCAGTCGCGCTGTAGTCTGAGCCTGCTGATCTGTGGCAGAAGCCTTTTGCTGTTCAGAAACTGAAGCGCCTTGATCCTGCATAAGAACCGCGCCGGTGCCGCCGCTCTCTTCAAATGTTTCCACCTCTATTTGCAGTAGCACCTGCGAGTCCGCTATCGCTCTCGAAATTATATCCGCAACTATTCGCCTGACATCATTTACCTGACTATGCCGAGCGGCTTCTATCAAAGAGAGAAGAAGATCGTCCTGCAAAACCTTTTTCATATACGCTTGAACGTCAATAGTAGTTTGGTGCGCAATTGAGCCTTGAAGTTTTGTCGAGATTAAACTGCTCTCAAAGCTCTTCCAATCCTGCGTTGTCTGATATTTAAATTCATCGCCCTCACCGGAAATTATCACATAAAGCCGATCTGCCTTTATCGCTTTTACATCAGCAATTATTAAACACGCTCCGCGTGCACCTGTATATTCGCCGGAAAAAACTCCTTTGAATGCCATAAAAAGACGAGGCCCAGTTAAAGCTGCTATCTCCGCAGGCACCCGTTCTCCAGTCGAATTTATATTTTCTGCATCACTCATCTATTTTCCCCAAGTTAGCATATCATTTTTCATTCTGCTCTGAAAGCCCTCTTAATGCTTCCGCCAATTCTTCAGGCGGCTTAGATTTTATTCCGGTTAACTCAGGATTTTCAGCTTCAGGAATCTCAGATTCAATTCTCATCAAATCATCCGGTGAAGCGCTTTCAAAAGGCTTATCTTCATATCTGCGGTATGAAGGCAGTTCATAATTTTTATTCACTGCAAGCATTTCAAAAACATAAAAAATAACTCCAAACATGACAAACACTAGAAAAAACCATATCGCTGATTCTATAATTTTTCTTGCAACTGATAAATCACCAAGATTCCAAAACCTGAACCCAGCTGTCACCAGAGCAACGAAAAGAGCTACAATAATCCATGTAAAAGATATGCCCGCTTTTCTGCTCACTCTTTCCAGTCCTCCAGAGTCACCTCGGGATGGTCATTTAAAAGTCTTTTCAATTCTTCAGAGCCAAGTGGAGAGATTATAATCAAGGAGTTATCCGGCCGTTGTTCGATAGAGTAACCTCTTGCCCGCGACCATGCAGAGAGCCATGCAATTCGAGCAAGAGGTGTCGGAGAATTAACTCTGGCAATTACTTTTTTCTCTTCAGTACTTTGTTCTATAGCTAATTTGCGGTTCTTTGTCTCTCGCTTCTTTTGTGTTACTAATTTCAAAAGTTGAGGAGATGATTTCAAAGCAAACTGTGAAATATCCAGACAACCGTATGCGGCAGAAAGATCAAACAATAATCTCCAATCATCTGCTAAACCTGAAGATTTCGCATTAGCAAGCGCTTTTTCAAGTCGTTTACCGGGCCAACCGGAAAGCTTTATTTCAATAGTCTCTTCACTCATATCAACATTCCTTCCTATCTATTGCATTTTTTAACGCAGGCTAAAGCATGCGGCTACCGTTCAAATTTTAACGCAGGCTAAAGCCGTTCGAACAAAATTAACCATCACAAAATAATCGCTCCAACCAACCTTTGAATTTGTTTCCTATTGAGTCTTCACCAATATCGCTAATTTCAATTCCCTTCTCTACACAGTCGGCAATTCTCGAAATCGACTGAGCGGCTCTTGAATTGCGATTGAAAGCAGAGAACGGACTCCGCTTCACTACTGACTTCTGAACAGCGGAATCTTCAAAAAGAAATCCTGCCCAGTCAACTGTCTGATTCAAAAACTGTATTGATAATCCCGAAAGCCTTTCTGCAACATTTCTCGCCTCTTTTACAGAATCCGCACGGTTCACTACAACTGAAATCCTCGCCCTGCATCTCCGCTCGGATAATACCTTTATCAATCCGAAAGCATCCGCCATCGAAGTCGGCTCCGGTGTCGCGACTACCAAACACTGATCAGCTTTTTCCATAAAAGTCAGCACGTTCTCAGATATCCCTGCGCCGGAGTCTATCACACAATAATCCCACTTTCCCGCAAAACCGGAAATAGCTCTGCTCAATCGAATGCGATCTTCATTCGAAAGATTTGCGAGCTCTTTCAATCCGTTTGCACCTGCAATTATTCCTAAATTCAAAGGCCCCTGAGTTATTATCTCCTCAATCCTTTTTCCGTCACGCAAAAGATGTCCAAGTGTATATCGCGGTGTGACTCCGGCAAGAATAGTCGAATTGCCCATTCCTAAATCAGCATCGATTAAACATGTCGATCTGCCTCGCCATGAAAGTTCGAGCGCCAGATTCAACGCTATGTTCGATTTTCCAACTCCGCCTTTGCCGCTTCCAACAGCAATAATAGTTTCGCGTGACCGATGAGTTCTATTACATGTAAGCTCATCTGCTCTAGTCCTTTCAGCTTTGAGTCTCAATACTTCCGCTTGGTCGTTCATCTTCAATCACTCTCTCGTTAGACTTTCAATATCCAATCCTTCCATTAATGATGTGATGAAAGAACGAGGTGATGCCGGTTCAATATCATACGGAACGCTCTGCCCGGTAGTGAGATATGCTATCGGCAATTTGGAATCAACAGCGGCATTGTAAATAGGACCCCATCTAAAGGTTTCATCTGTCTTTGTGAAGACAATACTCACTCTGTCTTTTATTGAAAATCCGCGTATAATCTCCGCCATCTCCCTATTATCTGTGTTTGACGAAACTAATAATAAAATCTCTGCATCCGGAACTGCTCGTTCTGCAATTCGCTTCAGTTCGGAAACTCCCTCATGCTTATGAACGCTGCGGCCTGCTGTATCAATAAATACAAAATCCTTGTCAACATGCCGATCTAAAATTTTGGATAGCTCTTCTTCATCATTAGCCTCTTCGAATGGAGCACCTATAATCTCGCTGTAAGTTCTAAGCTGTTCTGATGCCGCTATTCGGTATCTATCAAGCGTGATAAACACAATTTTCATCGACTCGTCCATGCAAAAAATGGCGCCAAGTTTCGCAAGTGTTGTCGTCTTTCCAACGCC
Source organism: Candidatus Hydrogenedentes bacterium CG07_land_8_20_14_0_80_42_17 (assembly GCA_002780065.1). Taxonomy (GTDB): domain Bacteria; phylum UBA8481; class UBA8481; order UBA8481; family UBA8481; genus UBA8481. Next base: position 11,172 of record PEWQ01000193.1, on the reverse strand, counting down.
GGTAGAGCCAATAGCCATTACAATAAGAGGCCTGTCGGGAAGAGGCTCCATCGGAGGCGCAAACTTTAATCGGCCTGTTATCTCTTTCTTAATTCTAGCTAAAACCAAACTGCAGTCGTTCAGTTCTTCGCCGCTTGTCCGCTCTGAAACGCTCGTGATAATCGAGTCCGCAAGATGTTTTGATATTCCCTTCTCAAGAAGATGACTATTTATTTTGTCAAATATTTTTAGAGAATTGTTGTTGATTTCAGAAATAGAAGATTCAGATGTATCAGAAGGTTTAATATTATCTCTATTCTGAAAATCAACTTTTTTTTCGCATATCTCTTTTTTTATTATGTCTAATTCATGTCTTATTTCCTTCATGTATTTTAAATTAGAATCTTCAATATCCGACGCGCGGCGAGAAGCATTTTTCTTTCTTGAATTCGGATCATTCAAAAGGATATTCGGTTCGATTTCTCTTTCCTCTAAAGTTTGACTGTAGCCTTTGTAAATGCCGGATTTTTTTCTTGGCGAAAACATTTCAGACTCGGCAAATATGTCGCCGGTTAAATCCTGATCTGAAACCCATGTCTTTTTACTTCTCGAATTTCTAATCGCTTGAGCAGTTCTTATCACCTTAGCTATTGCATCAGGCCGTATTCCACTCTCACTCTTTCTTTCCTTTTTCTTCCTACGCGGCAGTTCTGCAACTACTTCGATTAGCTCACCACAGCCGATCCCAAACATACTCTTCTTGCGGATTTTGTGTTTCTCAACAAATATCGCGTCAGGTCCAAGTTCAGCCCGCATCGCGGCAATAGCTTCCGACAATGTCGGAGCCTGATAAGTCCGCCTCAAATTCGATTCCATAACAATCCTCCCAATATATTTCTCATATCTTTTTTCACGCCGCAATCGTGCCTATCGGCCGAATCTCGACGTCCTGCAATATTTCATTGAATGAAAGAACAACAAGATTCGGAGCCGCACGCTTCGTCAACGATTTGAATGCCGGCCTGCATCTCGGAGATGTCAATATCACCGGACTCAATCCCTTTGAAATCGCCTTCTCTACCTCTGATCCGAGTCGTTCCAGAATTCTCTGCACTCGACTCGGCTCGATCGAAACTTGTCGCCCTTCAGTTGTCATTTCAACTCCGGAATAAATCTCCTCCTCCAATCTTGGGTCAACTGTTATCACGGAAAGACTTCCGTCGTCCGCAAGGTATTGTTTCGTTATATGCCGAGCCAGCATCGTTCTGACCAGTTCAGTTAGTCTGTCCAAATCTTTGTTGTAGCGCGGGGCCGCCTCGGAAAGCGTTTCCAATATCGTCACCATGTCCCGTATCGATACTCCTTCTTTCAAAAGATTCTGCATGACCTTGTGTATTTCTCCGAGCGAAAGGGTCTTCAATGAGTCCTCGACCAGCGCCGGATAGTTCTTCTTGATGACATCGAGAATTTGCTGAGTCTCCTGTCTCCCTAAAATTTCATACGCATGTCTCTTCAACGTTTCGGTTAAATGCGTGGCTATTACTGACGGAGGATCGACAACTGTGTATCCTGCAAGTTCCGCTTTTTCTCTGTCGCGCTCACGTATCCATACTGCCGGCAATCCGAACGCAGGTTCCTTTGTCGCCTCCCCTGCAAGCGAAACAGTTGCAGTTCCAGGATTCATCGCCATAAACTGATCAACTCGAAGATTCGCGCTCGCAACCTCAACACCCTTAATCTTGAAAACATATTGACTCGGCCGTATCTGCATGTTGTCGCGTATTCGTATCGGAGGAACAATTAGTCCCATCTCTAGCGCCATCTGACGCCTTATCATCGTTATTCTTTCGAGAAGGTCTCCTCCTTGCTCAGGATCCACTAGAGGTATCAATGCGTATCCAATCTCCACTTCAATCGGGTCAACCGAAATTAGGTCGTCAACCTTTTCCGGCTTTCGCGTCTTCGCATCTTCCTTCGTCTGTTTTGCCTTCTCTTCCTGTGATATCTCCTGAATAGTTCTCGAAAGGTAGTAGTAGAGATAACCGCAGAATGTCCCAAAAAGAATCATAGGCCAGCCCATATAGAAAATTCCCAATATCAACATGAGCCCAGACGTTATCAAAAGTGCGCGAGGCTGAACTGTCAGCTGAGAAATTACGTCGGCTCCAAGATTCTTTTCTGTGGATGCCGCTCGAGTTACAATGAGGCCTGTCGCCATCGAAATTAACAGAGACGGAATTTGAGAGACCAATCCGTCTCCAATCGTCAGCAGCGTGTATGTTGCGGCCGCTTCTTTTAGTGGCTCACCTTTCATTATTGTTCCAATTGCAAATCCGCCGATTATATTGATAGCGGAAATTATCAGACCTGCAATAACATCGCCTGAAACAAACTTTGAAGCGCCGTCCATTGCTCCATAAAAATCCGCCTCGCGCCGTATCTCTTCGCGCCTAGCTATCGCTTCCTTTTCAGTTATGATTCCAGCGTTCAAATCCGCGTCGATCGCCATCTGCTTGCCCGGCATCGCATCGAGTGTAAATCTTGCGGCAACCTCTGCAATTCGCGTTGCGCCCTTCACTATGACCATGTACTGAATTACAACTAAAATAAGAAAGACAACAATGCCGATAACGTAATTTCCGGAGACCACAACTTCTCCGAAAAATCTTATTATCTTTCCTCCGAAATTCATGCCTTGAGAAAGTATCAGTCTCGTCGAGGACACATTCAGAGAAAGCCTGAATACTGTCGCCAAAAGCAGAATAGACGGGAAAGCTGAAAATTCCGTTGCCTTCACCGTATACATTACAGAAAGCAAAACAACGATGGACAGCGTGATCGAAAGAGCCATTCCAAAATCGAGTATCCAAGTAGGAATCGGTATCACCATCATTATGATGACAACTGCTACGCCTATCGCCATCAAGGCATCGGTGTTCTTCATAAAGCTTTCAGGCAATCTTGAGTTAGCCATCAAACAGCCTGCTTCTTTGTTCTGTAAACATAAGCGAGAACTTCAGCTACAGCCGAGTAGAATTGCGGCGGCACTTCTTCTCCGATCTCAACGCCTCTGAATAGCGCCTGAGCAAGCGGCTTGTTCTCAACTATCGGAACACCATGTTCTTCTGCGATTTGACGTATCTTCAAAGCGATAAAGCCCTCGCCTTTGCCAATGCATCTTGGAGCAGTCATTACTGATTGATCATACTTCAGCGCAATTGCATAGTGCGTCGGATTTGTTATGACTACATCCGCTGTCGGAATTTCTCTCATCATTCTTCGCCGCGCAACTTGAATCATCTTCTGCCTCTGCGCACGCTTGATGATCGGATCCCCTTCCGCCTGCTTCGCTTCGTCCTTAACCTCTTCCTTTTTCATCTTCAAAGAATCTTTCCACTGATATCTATTGAATCCGTAATCTGCAGACGCAATCAAAAGCAGGAATAAACATATCTTCCAAATCAATTCCCATGAAATTGATACGATGAGATTTAGAATTACATAAGGTTGCATCTGCCACATTGAAATCATCGCCGGTAAATAGTTAACTATTACTCCATACGAAATCCAGCTGATGAAAGTAATCTTGAAAATGGATTTTGTCAGATTGAAAAGCATCGTCTTTCCTATAAGTAGACGATCTACTAATTTTTTGGGATTCGGAAATATCTTGTTCCATTTCGGCTGGAGCGGCTTCCATGTGAAAAGCCAGCCCGACTGAGCTAAATTCGCTCCGATTGCCACTACTATTTCAGCTAATAGTAGCGGCCAAATTACTGCCAATATGTGAATGCCTATATTCAGCATCATGGCCCTGAATGACTCAATGGTTAGTTCTAGTTCAGAGAGGTGACTTAGATAATACTTAACGTAATTCATTTCCTGACCGACAATTCTCGGCAAAATAAATACGAAGACCATTCCTGCGACAAGAAGTTCAAGCGACTGGTTGATCTCTATCGATTTTGCAACTTGCCCTTCTTCGCGAGCTTTCGAGATCCGCTTTCCTGTCGGGTCTTCAGTTCTTCCTTCATCATCAGCCGCAAATAGCTGGATATCGAACCAATAATTCGAGCAGACATTTTTTCTGTTTGAAGGCATAAGGCAGATAAACTCGTCTATTACATCCATCTTAATATTCCTTGAGTCACAAAAAATGCTCTATCAAAAAGTCGTTCGGTGACGGTTACTAAAGCCGGAATTAAAAACATAACTACGAAAATTCCTGCAACTATCTTGATTTGAAATCCAATAACCATGATGTTCATTTGAGGTGCAACCTTGGACATTATTCCCATGACAAGTTCGATAATAAAAACTGTTCCTATGACCGGAGCAGCTATTTGAAACGCAATTGAAAACATTTCCCGTAAAGCAACAATCATTCCTGTTGCCATAGGTTGTCCTGCCGCTATTCCGAATTCAGGTAGCACCTTGAAAGAATAGACAAGAGCTTCCATGAGCATGTGATGGCCGCTGAATGTGATAAACAGCATTATTGCAAATAATGATTTCAGTTCACCTAAAATTGGAATTGATGTCTGAGAAAGAGGATCGATTACATTTACAATTCCGAATCCCATCTGCAAACTATAGAACTCACCGGCGAGTAAAAATGCATTGTAGTAAACAGCAATAATAAGTCCTATTAGAATTCCGATTATCGCCTCTTGCGTCAATAAAAGCATTAAGCCCATATCAAACCCGACCGCGTGCGGCAGGTAAGGAGAAACTATCGGATAGAGAACAAGAGCAATTCCCGCTGAAAGCCAGCCCTTAGTGATTAAAGGAATTTCGCGGCTTGAAAAAATAGGTGTGAAAAAAAATATTCCGCTGACCCGAACGAATATATCCAAAAATGGAATCGTATGCGTTTCGAGAAATATTACTGAATTCATCTTACCAACTGCGGAAGTGAACTCAGTAAGAGAGTTACGTATTCCGTCATCATCCGAATCATCCACGGCCCAAACGCCGCTACTGAAATCAAAATGGCAAATAGTTTCGGGACAAATGTCAAAGTCTGTTCCTGAATAGATGTCGTCGTCTGAAAAATAGAAATTATTAAACCTATAATCATTCCGACAGCCAGCATCGGCGAGGCAATAATTATTGTCATCAGAAGAGCATTTCTTGTAATGTCTACAGCTAAATGTTGAGTCATACAGCAAATGACCTCACAAGCGACAATGCGATAAGGTTCCATCCATCCACCAAAACAAAAAGCAGAATTTTGAATGGAAGGCTTATCATAATAGGAGGTAGCATGATCATGCCCATAGACATGAGCGTCGACGCAACAACCATGTCAATCACAATGAACGGCAAAAATATGTAGATTCCCATAAGAAATGCAGTTGTCATCTCTGAAATCATAAATGATGGAACGATCAAATACGTTGGCACTTCGCCTACATTGTGAGGTCTCGGCATTCCGGAAAGTCTTATGAATAATGCGAGATCTTTAGGCCTTGTCTGCGTTAGCATGAATTTTCTAATCGGAATAACTCCGCGGTCATAAGCCTCCAGAGTCGTAATTCTTTTTGCTTGATACGGCTCCCATGCCTCGGTCTTTATCTCTTTTATTGTCGGAGCCATAATAAAAAATGTTAGAAAGAGCGCCAACGTCGCTGTGATTTGATTTGGAGGCAAGTCTTGAGTTCCCATGGCGCGCTTTATGAATGTGAGCACAATGATAATTCTGGTGAAACAGGTCACTGTCATTATCAGAGAAGGAGCTACTGCAAGAAATGTTAAAAGGAAAAGAAATTTTAGGCCGAGCGTAACATCTTCAGGATTGTCTGTTCCTTCTAAAAAGGTCAGTTTAGGCAAGTGAAGAACTTCAGGAGTCGACGGAGCATCAGGTGTCTGAGCATAGACAGATATGCCGGATAATACAATTAAGAATCCAATTATTAAAATTGTTGCGAATAAACTTATTCTTCTGTTTCCCCTCGCCCTTTGGGAGAGATGTATGGGTGAGGGTATGACTATATCCGAAGCTTTTACTGCTCCTAATCCTCCCATCTTCTGTATTGCCTCCTCCGTTTTAACTGCGTCTTGACTGCGTTCTTTTCTATATTTTTTTCAGCGATCTATTTTTATAAAACTGCTTTGCTTATTCTCTGGCGTTCTCTCATCAGAGATTCCGCGCAAATATTGTCCGCCTCCTTTTTACTTTTTCTTCCCAATCTTTCATCACCATGCATTATTCCAGTTAAACTTGAAATAATACTGCTGAAACTTTTCTCCGACCTCTTCACTTTCGGGCCGTTCTCGGCTTTCATCATTCTTACTCTTTCCCGAGACTCCCCGTTCAGTTCAGTAAGCATCGATATTCCTTTTTCCGAAACTCCAAGCACAAGCATTTTGTCTCCGACTTCAACAATGTTTATGAACTGATTTGGCCCGATCGGTTCAACTGCAACTCTTTTGACAATTCCATCTCCGCCAAAAAACGGCAGTTTTGCTTTTCTTCCCAACTTGTAAATTCCAATGATCAATAATGCAACGAATATCAAAGACCCTAAAACTCGTAAACCTGTTTTTGCCAAATCAGGAGCATCTTCAGAACCGTTCGCAATAATCGGAGGTACCGTTCTCACAGCTTCTTTTGCAGAGACTGCATCTTTATTGCTTACCGGATTTTCAGTTCCGTCAAGAATACCTCCTTCGTTGAAAAACTTATCATCTATTCCCTGTCCCGAAGCCGCCGCAAATGCCGGAATCGACAATAGAATGATCAGGTTCAAGAGGCAAAAAGTTTTCATCTCACCCCTGAAGACTCTTAATTCGTTCCATCGGACTGATAATATCCGTCACCCTCACTCCAAAATTCTCGTCGATGACCACAACTTCTCCGCGAGCTATCAATCTTGAATTGACCAAAAGATCCACAGGCTCTCCTGCCAATTTATCAAGTTCTATGATCGAGCCGGTTCCGAGTTCTAATATATCTCTAATCATCATCTGCGCCCGTCCTAACTCAACAGTCATCTGCATCGGAACATCCATAAGAATCTCGATGTTCTTCGCCTGTGTCTCGGTAACTGCCGGAGTCAAAACCGGAAACTGAACCTGTTTTACGTCCACTGAATCCTGCCTTTTCTGAGGTGCTTCTTTGACTGAAACAACAGTTGGCGCCGCGCCAGTTGTAAAACCCCTCGCTAGTCTATTTTCCAATACCAGCAAAACTGTCCCCTGCCTTACTCCTTCGATCTCGAACGAGTATTGTGTCTCAATACGCGGACCTGTTCCTGCTAAAGGAATATCTGACTTCAACTCGAGTTCCGCATTTCCCGCGGATATGTTCTTTGAAGAACTGCTTCCGAGTGAAGTGAAAAGCGAATTCAAGATGTTCGATACAGCTTCCTTTGACGCCGATTGATTAAGCTCATCCATCGTCGTCGAGGGCTGACCCGTTCCGCCCATCAATAAATCTGCAAAGACTGCGGCATCAGAAACGGACATAATCAAAACTCCACGACCTGATGCATCGCCTGAAACATTGAATGCAAATTGAGCAGGCTCTGTCGGCATAGAACCTTTGATGTCAGAGTCATTGCTTGTATTCAATGAAATCGGAACAAATTTTACTTTTCTGCCGATCAATGTCTCAGCTGAGACTGATGCAGCTCCAAAACCTTGATTCAATCTATCTCCCAACATCTTGAGTTCGTTATTCGTCAAAGCAGATGCACTCACTTCGGAATTTTTCACGACGCTTACAGTAGGAGATGTAGCGGCCGGCTTAGGAGCTGAAGTCGGCGTAAATGCCGCTCCAGACAAGAGGGCATCTATCTCTTCCTGTGTTAACATTCCATCAACCATACCGAATCTCACCTCTCCTTCCGCCTTTACCGGCGACCAAATCATCCGAATAAAGCTCTTCAACAGGATTTGTAATCTGAACAGACATCTTTCTGCCGACCAAACCCGGCCTGCATTGATACTTGGCTCGATTGTTTACCACAACACAAGCCTCGTCTTTAATCTGTTCCTTTAATTTGATAACATCTCCGATACTCAATTCCATTAGCTCACGTACCGTAAGAACGGAATGTCCCAAAAGAGCAATGACTGGAATCGGAGTTCTTGAAAGCCGGCCTTTAATCGCTTCCACCGCGTCGCCGGTTGTTCCTCTGCGTGTCGACGAATACCAATATTGCGCCGAAAGCTTAGATATTATCGGTTCGAGCGTAATATACGGAATGCAAAGATTTGTCATTCCTTCGACTTCTCCGACCTTTGTATCTAAAGTTATTAATACCGCCATCTCGGTGGGCGGAACAATCTGAACGAATTGCGGATTGGATTCGAATTGAGAAAGTCGCGGTCTGAGATCTACAACATTCGACCACGCCTCTTTGAGGTCATTCAATATCCGCAGAACGATCCGTTCCACAACTCCGCGCTCGATGTCCGTCATCTCACGCGACATATTTATCGGTTTGCCCTTTCCTCCGAAAAGTCTGTCGATCATCGAAAATGTTATCGCAGGGTCCAGCTCTAAAACAGCACTGCCTTTTAAAGGACTCATGTCGATAACTGCAAGTGTAGTCGGATTCGGAATCGATTTGATGAACTCCTCATACGTCAATTGATCCACCGAAGAGACATGCACTCCTACCAATGTCCGCAATCTTGCGGATAAAGCTGTTGTCGCCAAACGAGCAAATGCCTCGTGAATCATCTGCAGAGTTCTGATCTGGTCCTTCGAAAATTTATCCGGCCGCTTGAAATCGTAAATTTTTATCCTGCGCCGCTTCCCCTGTTTTTGAGTTTTCGAAGTCGAAGAGGATATCTGCGCAGTTATCTCTTCGGCACCGGTCGTATCTTCAGACGCAGGCTTTTCAACTTTGCCGGTGGAAATCGCAGTTAATAGCGCATCAATCTCATCCTGTGTAAGAACTTCTGTCACTGGAAAATAAACTCCTTGAGAAATACTCCATCAACTTTGTTCTTCATCCGCGAATTCACTGCTCGAATAATTGCCGCTTTCATCTCGGCTATGCCTTGGCTCCGCTGTAAACCATTGCCCATAAAGCTCTTTGGGTTTAATGCAATCATCACCTCGTAAATTGCATCCGTCAGCTGATTCATCCGATTCTGAAGCTCGTTTGTCACTTCAGCTTTTTCCGGCCTCTTCGAATTTACGGTAAGCAGTATTGTGGCTCTTAAATTGTAGCTCCGCCCATTCTCATCAAAGATGATTACTGTGTATTGCCCCATGTCTGTTTCCAAAGGCGGATCCTGTATCTGATTCTGGTCGACACCTGGTATAACCGGTTCCGTCGGAGTCAGCGAGCTTGTTCGGAAATAATGCACAAAATAATATGTAGTAAAAAATACCAAAGTCAAGATGACTACGACAATAGCTATTCCCAAAAGTATTTTGACCAGATTGGATTGAAGCAAAGGCGTTTTTTTTGATTCTGCAACTTCTTCGACTACTTCTTCCTTCCTTTCTTTTTCTCCCTTCTCGGCCATTTATCCGCTCCTTCCAATTGATTTTATAGAAAAGATTTTGTCAGCTCTCTTATAATATTCTACATCAAAATAAATTTTAGAAAATAGAAGTGATCGATAATGAAATGGCGTGGAAAAGTTTCCACGTTCCGAATATTTAATAAAAACTTCGTTCATTTTAGTGTCTCCAACTGCGTTAAATCTGCGTACAATTCTGTATATCCACGAGTTTCATATCTCATAAACATGCCAAAGGTCAATATATTAATCACTTCTTGTCAAATTTTCTTTCCCCTGTTTTTCCACAAGAATTTCAGGGGAAATCATTATTTGCCTTTTAAATTCTATTACTCGTTTCACAATTTCCTCCGGCCCCTCTTTCACTATGACCTTTTTCCCCGATAACAGAGTAATAACCGTGTCAGGAGTAGACTCCAAAAATTCTATTTGGTCGGCTGAAATCCAAAAACCAATTCCATTTAATCGAGTAAGTTGAATCATTGGTTTTCTCATCGACAATATGGATTAAAGAATTGAGCAAAATTATCTTAGCATTTCAGGTAAATGCTATGTCAGAGCTAATTTTCGCGGAGCACACGCTTCTTTTCATCCCGCTCTTTTATAAGTTTTGACCTCGCGGTAGACCATTCCTCTTCAAGTAATGATACTCTCTCCTCTTCTCCTTCCTGCCGCGCTGACTGTATCGATTGAGAAAAGTTGAAATCAGTTTCCTCTATCTTTTTCTTATATTCGGCATCTACACCTGCAAGAGCAAGTTTGGTCTCTTCACTTAACTTTTTAACCTCTCCCATCCCTGATTTTTCCATAGCAATTTCATAAGCAGACTTAAGCATAACTTCTCCTTTCAATCTTCTTCCGAATGTTTAAAGCAAAATGAAAATAATTCTGAGTGAGACAACGGCTTGAATGAAATGAATTTCAGCTTTACGGAACCGTCTTCCAATATCTCTCCTAATATTCCTCCGCAGTCATAATCTGAATCTCTCGAAAAAGTAATTGATGGAGCAGATACAACCGATCTTGATGGAGCTATCAGTTCATCTCCAGGTCGAGGCTTAATTACCTTCAAACGCGGTTGAGCATGAAGCACGTATGCGGCATGGTCCGAGCCGATAAAATGTACCTTGTCGATTCTGCCATAACATACTGAAGTAGTGTTTTCGTCAGCACAAGAACCAATGCTCCAATCTCTGGATTTTCGGCGTTTTTTACTGCGTTGAGCATAGTATGGCGGACTGACAGATTCATGAACAACATTGAAGAAGGGAGTTTCAATCTTGATCGGAGCTGAATTCAACATTTGTAATTTTGTCGAATCTAAAAGCTTAGCTGTCTCTTCGGCAGTCTTTTTGATAGTGTCGTTATAGGTGTAAATATAATCATAGCCTAACACCAAGAGATCATGGTTTCCCAAAACCCCATAAGAGTTAGGTCTCGTAAAAGCATACTCGATACATTCTGCAGGTTGAATAAATTCTCCTGTAATGTCTCCTGAATGAAAAAAATATTTCGCTCCCAACTCTACGAATTTATCGATTGCTTCCCGGTATGCAATAAAATCGCCATGAGTAGAAGCTATAATTGCAAATTTATCGCCATGATCAATGAGCACTTTTTCTACTTTGGTAGGCTCCCCTTCTTTGAATTCAGATTTCATGTTGATCATTTTATAGGAAAAGAAATTTCTTTTCAATTGGAGTTGGG
>PEWQ01000185.1 GCA_002780065.1 Candidatus Hydrogenedentes bacterium CG07_land_8_20_14_0_80_42_17 | reverse complement strand
TAAAAAAGTTCAAGCCTGACCCCGAAAACAACCGATAGATGATTTGGGATGAATATTGCTTTTACAAAAAGATATTTGCCTATCGCATTTTTATCGGCGCTTCTGATTTCAGCCGGCTCAATGGCTTATTACGGCCGTAACGCCGCTTTGGATGCTAGCACGGGAAACCTCGCAATAGGAGATTCAGTCGGCTCTGAACTCGGTTTGAAACGTATTCTTGATGAAAACCCTTACGATATTGAAGCATGGGAAAAACTAGGTGATTTTTATCAAGCAAACGGCAGACTAGATGAGGCTCTGATTGCTTACGACCGCGCATATAAAATTTCAGGAGATGATCCTGATTTTCAGGCAAAATCCTCAATTATATTAGTAAGGCTTAATAGAATAGACGAAGCTGAAAGCAGAGCTCTAGTCATGCTGAAGAATAATTTGAATTCACTTTCTGCAAATAAACTCATGGGTTGGCTTTGCATTGCAAAGGCGCAGAAGGAGAGACTTAAAGAGGCATTACCTGACCCTGAACTATTAGAAAAAGGCAGATCGTATTTTCTCGTTGCGGCACGTATCGAGCTGAATAATGCTGAAGCATTTATCGGACTTGGAGCCACAGCAAAATTTACAGAAAATAATATCGATGCGGAGAAGTATCTAAAACAAGCCTTGCAAATCGACTCGAATTCATATTGGGCATGGCAGATGCTTGGAGAAATACTGATTGAGATGGGAAGAGACTCCGAAGCGAGAAGAGCTTACATAAGAGCTTCTGAATTATCGGATGGAAGGCCTGACCCTTATCTTGAATTGGCATCGCTTTCGAGAATTACAGGCAACTATCGAGAAGCTGCCGACTACATGCAGAAGGTAGGAGAAAAGGGCGCATTTGGTCGAGGCAGAGATTTGGAAGCGGCAGGATATTTGAAGGAAGCGGAGTCAGAATATCTGAACGCTTTACTTTTAAAACCTGAAGATGAAGTTGCAATGGATAGACTCGAACTGGTAAGAATAAAACTTTTGCCTGTTGAAGATACTGCTCGAATGACTCTTGCAGTAAGAAGAATAGCTCTCGCAAAAAAAGCTGAGAATGTAAAAAACACTTTACTTGCATTTCTTAACTATCATAGAGCGATTCGGCTTGCTCCACAGTATTCTTCGGCGAGACTCGATATGGCACGATTTCTTGCCGGCGAAAAAGACTTTTCTGAAGCGGTGAAACAGCTTCAAAGAGTTGAAGAACTGACTCGCTCACAAAATGAAAGATTGGTTGCATCAGACCTCATGGAGGTAATAACTCATCAAGCATTGGCCGAGATGGAGAAAGTTCATGAGGTCGAATTTGGAGATATCTGGGATCAGCCGACGAGTCAGCTCGGTGCTCTCATTGGAAATCCTGAAGTGTTGGAAGAGAAGATAAGATGGAGTATTACGGCGGTGCCGAAGCCCCGATTAGTTATCGCAATATTGCCGTTCTCTGAACCTGTGCGGCCTTATCATGACGGAGTCGGAGAGATTGCCGGAGAATGGCTGAGCACTACACTGGAACTTCTTCCGGGCTTTAAAATTATTCCTATGCAGGAAGTTAAAAGAGTTATATCCGAGAAGAACGCGAATCGTTTGGAAGACATTGAACCTGCCTCAATAGGCGAGGCTTTAGGCGCTGATGTTGTGATTGCCTCTCGAATTATCGAAGCAGAAGAGAAGATACGAATTGTGATGAATGTAATTAAAGTTCCGGCAGGGCCAATCATTTTCAGTCAGAGTTTAACAACAGAAGGAACGAATTCTTTGACAAGAGCCATAGTAGAGATTTCAAACGATGTTGCCGGAATTTTGTCTCTGAAGGGAGCTGTATTGCGCAGACATTCTTCCGACATAGCGACAATAAATCTCGGAAGAATTCACGGCATAGTTAAAGGAGATTCGATCCAAATATTTCAGAAGAAGCGCGATATTCTTGTACAAGGACTGGATTGGCCTGGAGAGCAGGAACGTTCGATTGCTGTGGGATATGTTTCTGATTTAACGGAAAGGTATGCTGAAGTAAAGATTACAGAAGGCATGCCTGAAGTGCGCGCGGGCGATTCTATTCGAAGAATTAGAAAAAGTGACTCTGGCAGAATGAAAAGATAAGTTATAGAATATAGATATGATTCGACGTTTATTATTTTTTGCCATTGTGCTTTTCACTTTTCTTTTTTCTTTTTCCAAAGTTGATGCCCGAATCGGATTGGGAACTATGTTTGCAGATGACGCTACGGTGCTCTGGGCGGGTACTTGGGAATCGAAGATTGGATTGGATGCAGGTGCCGGTTTGATGCTTGAAGGCAGTGAACTCTCTGCTGTTAGAGCTCCAATATCTTTGCGTTATGGCTGGAAAGACCGTTTAGAGGTCGGATTTGGAATTCCTTTTGCATTTCAAAGTTCGAGCAATTCTGATTTTGACGGAAGTGGATTGTCCGATCTCTCTGTCGCATTGAAATATCAGATGACTCAAAATGAGGGAAATTATCCTGCGACATCGACAGAAATTAAATTGGGCTACGGATTGAATAATCCTGCGTCGAGTGATGCTATCTCAATAGGAATTGTTTACGCCTTAACAAAAGTTTTTTCCGAAGGAAGATCCGCGGGACATCTCAACCTTGGATATACTTTGTTTATGTCGAAGCGCGATGATGTGTTTCAGTGGGGGGGAGCGTATGAGCGGAGATTTCGAGATACAATGCGTTGGAGCCTCGGAGTCAATTCCGGACAACAGCTTGTTCCAGGCGTTAGAAAGGACATTGTTGGCGAATTAGGATTGACGAAGGAATTGACTCCAACTTTGGAGATGGCATTTTCAGGTGGAGCCGGTTTTACAAAAGAAAGTCCGAATTGGATAGCAAGGGTTGGAATTACCAAAGAGTTTGGAAAAACGGCGGGAGACGCTACGAATTACAGGAAGGCGGAATGGGGACGGCCGCCCGCTCCAGGAGCAGAGGAAAGTATTGCTCAGGCAGAATCAGCAATGGCTCAGAATGATTATCCTCTAGCAATTTCACTTTATCGGGAAGCAATCTCTAAAGATTCTTCAATTCCGTCAGCTTGGAATAATATGGGGAATGCATATTATCGGATGGGGCGTCCTCGTGAAGCGATAGAAGCGTATGAAAAGGCGGCGGAACTTGAACCGAAGAATGCTGACATACCTTTTAATATCGGACTTGCATATTACCGCATCGGAGAGGTTCAGAGTGCCCGTAGAGCTTTTGCTCGAGCTTTGGAGATCGACCCGAATCATTCTCTTGCGCGCTCGAATTTAATTTCGCTTGGTGGATTGACAGGAGAAACTAAATGAAAAATGTTGTTTTAATTGCGGTGATTTTGGTACTTCTTGCGTTTGGTTGGCAAAAAGTAGTTCTCCACATGCTGCCTGATGAAAAGGCTAGAGCGTTTGTTGAGGAATTGCGGCTTGGAATAGACAACTCTATTTTTTTGGTTAAATACAATTTTTCATCGCCTTTGCCGCCGGACAGGATAGATGTACCGAAACGGGGAATTTCAAACATTTTTCAATTAGATCGTAAGGTAGAGCCTTCTATTACCGATAAGAGTAAAGATCGTCGCATTGAATATTTAGTGATATTCGAAGCATCGAGCCTTGCACCGCCTGGCGGCTCAAGGAAAAGCGAATACAGATTAGTGCTTGTTGACAGGGGACAATTTTTTATGCCGAGTTGGGAAGTATTTGAGTTTAGACCGGCGCGAACAAGGCCATACAAGGAGAAGAGCAGATGAGATTCAGATCGATTTCGATAGCTGTAGGAATTTGCGCATCTATTCTTGCAGTATACGGAACGACTCCGAATGAGGGACTTCAGCATTCGCGACGACTCTTTGAAAACGGGCGCTATTCTGAAGCTGAATCCGGTTTTAAAGATGTTGTTGCACAGCATTCATCCTCGCCGGAGGCGCCGGTAGCGGCATATTACATCGGGCTGACTGAAGAGCGCAGAGGGAATAGAACTGCGGCTTTAGAGGCATATAAGAATATGCTTTCTGCATACGGATCGAGTTCGGATCTTTCTTCATTTGCAAAGCAGAGGATTAAAGAGATCGAAAGAATGCCGGTAAATGAAAGTTCAAATCAGACTGCTTCTCCAGCTTCAGGAAGTGAAAACTCGTCGCGCAGCAATTCGGCGGCAGATAGATTGGCGCGAAACGTTGTTGGAGAGATTGTTGATCGAGCAGTTCCGCCTCAGAATGAAACTGCAAGAACTTCTAGTGGTTCCAGGCGCGCTAGAACTCGAACTGCGAGTCGAACGAGAAGAAATGAACGTCCTCAGAATGTTTCATCCGGTTCGTGGCCTAGAAATCAGAATTCTACTGTGAGCTCTGCAACTGAGTATCCTCAAAGTAATGAAGAAGTTAATTTTGTAGGCAATGCGACTTTTCCTGAAAATTTTTTGAATGAAAATAAAATTCTTGAACCTTCAGCAAATCAGCATGTAGTTCCGTATTTTGTTGGTGGAATTAAAGTTGTGACTTTTCCTGTGAGAGAGGAAATATTGCCGGCTGAAATATCAGAAATTTCAAGTAATGAAAATGAAGAAGTAGTAGAACAAACTGTTGAAGCTCAGACTCCAAATCGCCCGTCGTTACAAATGACGGCAATTCCGGTTTCAACTTCAGGAACTCCTTTGTCATTAGCAGGCAGCAGAGTTTCTTACGAAAGGCGCCAGACGTCTGAAGATAGAACTATAGGTTTTGATTTGAGCGGAGGCAAAGAAACTTCGACTCAGACAAATCCTCCCTATTATGGAACAGGACATGTTTCAACTGAATTTCCATCGAGTTCAGCTGGAGCGAATCGAGAACCATTAATTCAAAATACGCCATCGGTTATTATTACTCCACAAACACGTAATGAGGAAGCACCGTGGTGGGCTGGTATAGAATCACGATCGGCTGAGCGAAGCATAATTCTTCCGGTTAAAGTTCCTTCTCCTTCTCTTGTCTTCGGGACTGATATTACTCTTTCGGCTAGAGCAAATGGAGATGCGTTAGAAAAAGGCAGAAAGAGTATTCCAAAGATCGAAGTGAACGCGGCTTTAATTTCTTTGATTGGTTCTGCAATAGAAACTCTTGAAGCTTCGGAAGAAAAGGAAGAAGAAGTGAA
>PEWQ01000092.1:2395-12414 GCA_002780065.1 Candidatus Hydrogenedentes bacterium CG07_land_8_20_14_0_80_42_17 | reverse complement strand
AGTTCGTGCCTGATGCTAGCGCGTCTCCAACATTTTGAGTCGATATAACGCCCGAAGTAGAACTTCTGCCCTTTACTTGCACTTCAGGATACATCCATGGGTCCTCATCGCTTGAGCCGTCGGCATCGTCATCGTTTGCAGTCATATCTCCCAAGTCAGTGCCTGATGCAAAAAAGTCTGCATCGCCTACCGGATCCTCGTCGATATAGCCATCCCCTTCATTGTCAATCCCGTCACCGATTGCCTTTGTATCAATATTCGATGTCGAGATAAAAAGAAAATAGCGAGTCACATCCGTTGACGGCGAAGCAGTCCATGTCGCGTTGAAATAGGTCGGTGTCGCAGTCACTGTAAAATTAGTCGGAGCAATCGGAGGCGCTGTCTCAAATGTGTTGGCGCCTACTCCATCTGGAGCAATCACCTGTGTATTTAAAAGATATCGATAGTAAGCCAGATATTTGCGCGCTAAACGAAAGTCATCGATGACGACTTTATTTTCGTCATTACCGTCAGTCCATACCATACCAGATGCCGAATAGTTTGCGGAACCTGTAATAACCTTTTCTTGATCAATCACCATAGCCTTAATATGAAATGCATTTGTATAAGGCGTATTCGCATCGCGCGATTCATGGTTAAGCTGTAATCGATCGCGCATTGCATTTGCCGGCGAGTTGTCAAGCGAATACCAACAGCCCTCTACAAGTTTTCCCGCGTTTGCCATTGCCTTGAGATGAGCCTCTACATTCGCACTATCAAACTCATCCGACGATGTAAAGATGTTAACCATATAAAAAGCAGATTGGTTGGCTTCCCTCAAAACGCGATCAACAACTCCGAGTATAGTAGGGTCAGCAGGGTCACCTCCAACATCACCGCCTGCATCGGCATTCCCAGGCCCACTGCCGGTAGGAATATTGTTGTTATCGTCCGGTCCAAAGTAAAGTTCTATTGTATCGCCATTCGGTGAGTTAAAGTAGTAAGGAGGACCTGTGGCAGTGTTGTCGTGCCATGTCCCCGCTCGAAATTCCTCAGCTTGCTCAACATATCGGTTGATAACCGAAGGAACTCGTATCTCCAATGCATCATTAGGTTGAGCCGTCGCAGCGCCGACGGTAAAGTTCATCGAGCCTGTAATAACAAACTTCCCAGGAATAATGAGCAACTTGTTGTGAGAATCTTCCTGCCCATTTGGGGAGCCGGGTTCTATGCGCGAATCGTTATTAATATCCGCTGTCAAACTCCCAGGTACACCTCCTGTAGTAGAGTCGTCAGAGTCAACAAAAATGTAATTGCAAGGATCAGCTTCAATCTTTGCACTAGCAAGCGCATTTAATCCAACATTGTTTGCACTTGGGTCAAGTCCATTAATCATATCCCAGTTGCCTGAACCCCATGTAAATGAAAACGCATAAACAGTATCATTTACAGTAGCATTATTAACCGCAAACTCTAACCACCTCTCAGTGTTTGAAGTCGCAGCGCTGTTATCATCGCCCTTAGAAAAATGCACCCACCACCACGGCGCCGCAGACGCCGGAACTTCGCATACAAAAAGAAGAAATGATAACAATGATAAAACTATTATCGTTCCACATCTTCGTGTTATGTTGTCGATTTCTCTCATCTCTTATTTTTTATTCCAGAATATACGAATATTTTTTTCTTACTAAATTCTATCATTCGACCTGACTTTCGCAATTCATTTTTCTCACGGTTCACTATTAACAAATCACTAATTTGATCGCTCTCGCCACTCAAACCTCTTTTTATTTTTTTTATACAGAAATAACGAGAGCGATCACAAATATATTCTTGCTAAAATCATGCCACTATAATTCTTTGAAATTACAAGAGTTTCAACCCAAATATATTTATTTTTAGATAAATATGAAAAAATTTTTGCACTATCCCGATTATTTAGTTTCAAAAAAATTTTCACTCTGCTTCTTTAATGGCGACCTCAATTTTCTTTACAAGATCTTCAGCTATCACACTGTTTCCTTCAGGAAGCATATGAATCATATCGTAAAAATATTTTTTTCGAGCATCATTATCCCAATGCGTGCAAATCTCTCCCATATCCAATAACGGGACTCCGGTTCGTTGAGCTTCTCTTCTAATAATATTATTCATTACGCCCCACCACTCTCGATACAAAAACCAATACTTCTCTTCTTTATTGTAATAATCAGTTGATCTTAAAATTTCGGTTTCATCTACGATAGTCGGAGCAATAAATGGCGACGTCATAAGAATTGGAATCGCGCCGTGACTTCTAATATTTTGAACAACTGAATCAAGCTGAGTCTCAAACGCCGAAGCAATAATCGAAGTATCTTTTAGAATCTTTTTTCCGTTCTCAATCATAGGATCGGATTCCGTCTTTTTATTCGTTCCGTTCATCATATTAAGTTGAAAACTTCTGAGTTCACGTAGCAGTCTGGAATAGGCAATTATTTCTGCAAAAAAATTCCCGACTGCTCCGCGTTTTGGCGGCATCATCAAGACTCCGCCCGGCATCAATGTTTCCGAGCTCCACTTTTCACCATGAGTTATTGCCGAACCGAAAATATTCCATCCGAGCCAAACGACTACAACTCTCGGCTTAAGTTTTTCCATCTCTCCGTCAATGCGTCTAACCCAATTATATGCGTGCATTCCCGGCACGCCTCCGTTGATAACTCTTAATCCAATCATCCTTTCGAGAAAAGAACTCACTGTACCAGTGTCTCGAGCTCCGGTTCCAAAAGTTGTAGAACCTCCAATGCAAAAAACTCCTCCTGTCTTCAAAGAGTCGTCGCCGTTTCCGTTCGAGCGGTATCCCCACTTCGAGATAACAAAGTCACTATTCCTTGCGCCGGGCACCAGAGCGTATCCGACTTTTTCATCATACTTTACAGGTGAAGAGTAAAACCCCCAAAAAGGTTCTCCTTCATTCTTCATCGCTCTGATTCGAAAAAAGATTTCCAGAGATGCAGAGATAAACAGAAGAGCAAAAATTATCGCAACTAGTCGAAAAACTATAAGTTTTCTTTTCATAACAAAATTAAACCTAATTTACTTCAAGAAATCTTTACAGAAACACGCTGAATTATGTCCGCCACGGCGTCGCCTCGGTCTGCCGCATTCGAGAGATGCCTGTAAACCTCTCGATACTTTAAAGTCTTTATAACATCCTGCGCCTCGAAGAGCTCAGCAAGTCCCTCACGGTAACGATGCTCAATAAAATTCTCTGCTTTCTTCGCTTTTGTTGCGAGTTCATGCGATTCCAAAGGCTTCTTCTCCATCTTTTCAATCGCTTCTTCTATAAGTTTCGACATATTCGAAAGCGCCTCGATCATCTTTACGAGATAATTGTTCGGCTCGATCTTGAAAAGTCTTACTTCTTCAACAGTTGACTTTGCGTAATCGATCATGTCGTCTACAGCCTGAGACATCGCAAATATATCTTCCCTGTCAATCGGAGTAATAAACGCAGAATTCAATTCAGTTACAAGATGCTTTCGTAATTCATCAGCTTCGCGTTCAAGAGTATCTACGCGTTCACCATTTTCCGGAGTTGTGTCCTGAATGAATTCATAAAGTGCGCCCATACCCTCACATGTCTTCCTTGCATGAGCAACCATCATACCGAAAAAATCTCTTTTCTTTGGAAAGAAGAGTTCACGTATTCCCATTTGAATTCACCTCTTAAAAATTATATCCGCAAAACTGATATCATTCCATATATCAGCGCCGCAACTACACCCGATGCGGGGATGGTAAGAAACCATGTCATTACAATCTCCCCTGCCTTGTGCCACTTCACTGCCTTGATTCGCTCCGCAGAGCCTACTCCCATTATACTCGAAGATGCAATATGAGTTGTCGAAACCGGAAAACCAAAATGTGCGGATAAGAAAATTATCAAAGCTGAAGATAGTTGAGCAGAAAAGCCATGAACCGGTCTCAGTTTATAGATACCGCTTCCAACTGTCTTGATAATGGACCAGCCGCCGGTTGCAGTGCCAAGCGAAATTGCGGTTGCACACGTCAATACTACCCATAGCGGCACATGAAACTGTCCTGTGTTCTCACTTAAACCGCTCATTGTGAGAACTATCGTGATAATTCCCATAGTTTTTTGGGCATCGTTTGCGCCGTGCGAAAGCGCCATAGCAGAGGCGGTAACCAATTGTGATTTTTTGAAAAAATTGTTTATTTTAGGGCTCTGCCCCCTGCACAAATACAATATCAGCTTCAACACAACGAACCCGACAACTAATCCCAAAATTGGAGAAGTTATAAGAACCAATATTACTTTTGAGAAACCTGCTATCTTTAATTTTGTAAATCCGGTGCCTGCTATAACAGCGCCTGCAATTCCTCCGATAAGAGCATGACTTGAAGATGAAGGAAGTCCTAACCACCATGTCATCAAATTCCAAATTATCGCCGCGGAAATCGCCGCTAGAATAATCCAGACATTGATGTCTGAAGGCTCAACAAGCCCTTTCCCAATCATTGCCGCAACTGCCGTACCAAATAAAAGCGGTCCTGCAAATTCACATATAGATGCAATAATCAGCGCCGTTTCAGGCGACATCGAACGCGAAGAGATAATCGTAGCGACAATGTTTGCGGCATCATGAAATCCATTTGAGAAATCAAATAAAACCGCTATCACAATCACGATGATTGCTATGATCATTACTGTAGTCATTAGAGCATTGCAGAATAAATTATGAATTTTTTTTGTCAATGGTATTCTCCAACTTAAAATAATTCCTATTGCATCTAAAAAAAAATATAATAAGTTCAAGAGCGCGAGTAGAATTCTCGATAAGCAAATACAGGGGTTTATTGTGTTATGAAATTTGCGAAAATTAATTTTGTCTGGCGGGACGATGAAACGATCTAAAATATTTTTTGGCGTATCAATTCTTATTTCGTTTGCGATGATTATTGCCGTTCTATATTTCGAACAGAATATCAGAGCCGCAGGCAGTTTAGAGATAACAACTACAGCTATTGATGAAGGGCAAGTGAATCAACCTTACTTTTACAAAATGCAGACGAATGGCGATGTGACAAGCCAAGATGATGGAGCAGATAGTTGGCAATTCGTTACTCCAACAAATGCGGAAATGCTGACTAATTATGGTCTTAGCATAGATTTTCATGATGGTTATATAACAGGGACTTCGATTAAATCGGTATTAAATCTTCCGGTCACCATCAGCTGTGAAATCGATAGTGGTGGTGAATTTTCTCCTGACCAAAAAACTTATTATCTAACAATTGCGGGAATTCTTCGGTTCGACTCAGGGCCCCATAACCCCACCGATTCTACTGTCATGAAAGGGCAAAGCAGAGTCCCTGCTATTCAGCTCCAAGTGCAGGCAATCGGAGAAGACATTGAAATATCGAGACTGAAATTCTACGGGCTTGGAACAGGAAGCGATTCGAATGATATCAAAGAAGTAAATGTTTTTCTTGACTTAGATAATAACGGAGCCGTTTCTCCCGGTGAAGTTCCTCTTATTCCTGCAGTCACTTATTCAACAGAAGAAGGGTTCCTAAACTCTGTGGTAACTATGTCCTTTGGATCGAATATTCTGAGAATAGATTCTAGTGTTAATAACGGCATAAGAAATATTCTTATAACTTACGATTTTTATCCGACTGTTGAGGCAAACAGAACATTTCGAATTGCTTTCGAAAAGCCTACAGATATAGATTATACAACTCTTACTACTTCTAAAACTTATTCTGGAGCACTTGGCGGAGGCAATCCGTATACATCCAATAACCAAATGACTGTCGAATGGAAACCAAATTCCGCTGATTATCCTCCATATAAAGGTGGAATAATAACTATCTCGGGTGATACTCCGTCCGTTCCGACATTATTCATGGCAAACGGTGGAATATCCAGCGAGTCTATTTATGTCAGAGCCGGTGATGAAACAATGACATTACCGTTCTTCTGCTGGGCAGACACTTCGCACACCATAAGACTCGAAAAAGTTATAATTACCGATTCTGGATCAGGCGATGCCGCATCTCATCTTGAGTATGCAAAGATTTATCTCGATATCGACAAGAGCGGAACTTTAAATTCCGGCGACCCTGAAATTGTCACAGGCAGTATTGTCGGAGATCAAATCACATTCAGTGGAATCAACAGAAATGTCACAACACCTTCAGGGCTCTTCACTGATGCCGGAACACTTTATTTTCTGATAGCATACAAATTTAAAACCACTGTGCCTATCCTCACTCCTCCTTTAACATTTCAGGCTTATCTACCTTCAGCAACATGCGTCACAGCAAAGGAGATCAGCTTCAATACCACAGTGGAAGTAAAACCTGATACTCCAAGTTTGTATGGAAATCTGCTCGCTGTTAATCAAGGTGTCGATACTTCTTCGTCAGGTGGAACCACAAGCGGACCGTATCCGATTAAAGCTCAATGGTTTGATGTAGATACGAATCATGTTCCTTCTCAAGGTGATACGATACTTTTGACATTTGACACAAATCTTTCACAGGCAGTTGCTACGGCGGATAATTTTCTACTGCCTGTTCTTGGCGATGCTTTAGGAGCTGGCGCAACTTTCGGGCAAGCCGCAGCAAGCAATGGAATGAAGATTACTCTTGGCGTTCAACCGATCATTCAAGTCAACGGAACCTATGTTAATGGAACTCACACATACGGTTCACCATCCGGAATCAATGTCAAAGATACTTTAGCAGTCGGAATCGTAAGTATTTACGGACTTACAGCGGGGCCTGCAGTAAACACCGTAGATGTTGAATCTGCCCCTGTCTCTTATTCATCTTCTTCGTCGGGCTCGTCCGGTTCAGATACCGGTACAAGCTCGTCAAGTTCAGTAATAGGCGACAAAGCATGTTTAATTTCCAGAACTTTTAATGAAAATATTTTCTTTACTTACTTGCGAATCTTCCGAGACTTTGCTTTAGAAAATAATTTTTGCAGAAAACTTATTCAGCTCTATTACGCTTTATAACAAAGACGAAAAAAGGCAACCGCAAGCGAAAGCCTGCGGCTGCCGTTCGGAAAGAAGCTGAATTACAAAAAATCCGGGCCAAAAGAAAAAGGCAGTAAATCAGAAAGCTTTGAAATAAATATTTCCCGAATCTTTTCATTATTATCCAAATTCACTCCGATAACCTTCACTTCATCGTTCAAAGCAAATTCGCGAATCTTCTGTCTGCACAGTCCGCACGGCATACCATAGCCAACATCTGATTTCACAACTACAGCTATCGACTTAATTTTACGCGATCCGCTTTTGACCATTGAATTAATAGCATCCATCTCGGCATGAGTCGTCAGAGTATAATCAGCGCCCTCGACATTGCATCCTGAAAAAACTTTTCCGTCGCAATCTAAAAGGGCTGAGCCGACCGAATAACCGGAATACGGCGCGTATGCATGTTTCCTTACTTCAATCGCTTTTTCAATTAAATTTTGCTCTGAAGAATCCAGTTCTTCTAATTTTTTTTGCTCCATCTATTTCGAAGAGTCCTCTCTATGCAATATCTTTACCGCCTCAATAGCGCACTTTATCGCCTCATCTATTCCAACCTTTGCAATTATCGGCGCATCGTCGTAGGTAAGGCCAATGATTGCGAGAACTTCACCCGCTCGCACCCGCTTAATCGAAGATACAACAAAAAGCGCCGCAGACTCCATCGATGTCGAGAGCACATTAGAGCGGTACCACGCCTTCCACTTCGATTTGTTCTCATCTTCGAGCGGAAGCCCGCAATCGCCCTCTATGAAGAATGCGTCCTTGCAGTGAGAAATTCCGCAGTGATGTTTCAGACCGAGTTTCTTTGCAGATTCACGAAGCGCAAGAGTCACATCAAGATTTGCGATTGCCGGATATGAAAGAGGAACGTATTGACGCGTTGTTCCCTCTTCACGAACTGAACCTGTAGTTATGCAGATGTCGCCAAGCCCAACCTCTTTCTGCAAAGAGCCTGCTGTCCCGATTCGAATAAACGTATCCGCTCCGAGCTTAATCAGTTCCTCAACCGCTATCGCAGTAGAAGGACATCCGATTCCGGTAGAAGTGCATGAAATTTTTATTCCGTCAACAGTCCCCGTAAAAGTTCTGTATTCTCTATTGAATGCAATTTCCTTGGCGTCGTCGAAAAATTCTGCAATCTTCGGAACTCGCCCCGGATCGCCCGGCATGAGAACGTATCTTCCAACATCACCAGGCTTCAAATGAATATGATATTGTAACTCCGAATTTGTATCAGACATAATTTTCTCCTTTCAAAAGTATTTTCTATATTCACTTTAATGATGCGGGTTGACAGCCATCCCAAAAAAAATCGCTGACAAAATCGCAAAGATCGCTGTTTGAATAAAAGCAACCAAAAGTTCCAGCAAAAAGATCGCGAGAGCAAGTAGTATCGGTCCAATCGATAAAAGCAGTTGAGCCGGCACACTCGAAATCTTCTCGATGATGATTGCAATGATTCCGAGAGTTGCGAATAGAACAAGATGACCTGCCATCATGTTCGCGGTAAGTCGGATTGCAAGCACGATATGTTTCATAAGCATGCCCGCCCACTCGATAAACCAGATAAGCGGAGCTAAAATCCATGGAACGCCCGGTGGAAGAAAAGAGCCTAGATAGGTTCCTAATCCATGTTCCCACACAGCGCAAGCAATTCCAACAATATACACAATCGAAGCAAGTCCGAGGTTTATCCAAAAATTTCCGGTTGCCGTTCCTCCGAAAGCAAAATGTCCAATGTGAAGAGCGGGAATTAAACCCAAAATGTTGCTGGCCAAAATCAATGAAGTGATAGTAAGAAAAAAATTCAGATATTTACGTCCATACTTCTCTCCCATTGCAGGATAGACTATTTCATTCCGCACAACTAAAATTATACCCTCAACTAGTGCGGCTAGTCTTGACGGATTTCCAGATACTCTGCGTCTTGCCGCAACTGAAACCATCGCAAGTAAGCATACTCCCGTGGCAATGAGCATTAAAAGATGCTGGGTAAGTCCGAATTTTAATCCTTCTAGTTCCAAAATTCCAAAATATTTATGATCGAGCACATGCTCTAATAAATTTCCGCTTCCACTCATATTTTTTTCCTGCTGCATAATACATTAAACTGTAAAGAAGTCCATACGTAATAGAAAAAGAAAAAAAGAATTAGATAGCCCATTATTATTGCCATGCTCGCACCTGAATTTCTAAAGCCATAATAGATGGCAAGAATTGCGGCGAGCTTCAAAACAAATCCTAATAATATTGCAGACATAGTAGAATCGATTCCGCGTTCAGAAGAAAAAAGTATCATGCTCGATGATAAGCTTCCGACAAGCCATGCCAAACAAATAAAAGAAATAAATATTTTAAGCGTGAGCAAAATCGAAAGCGGAATTGAAATAATAAGTGTTATTAAAAATAGCTGAAATGAATTCTTTATTCCGCTTCTATAAAAGAAGTTACAGAACTCACTTATCTTTTGAATCATCTTTTTCCAGTGAATCCAGCCTTCGAATGGTTCCAAAAAGCGATGCGAAGCCAACAGCCAGAGCGAGCGCAAAACCGATAAGAGTAAATACCGGCGAGGTAAGAAATCTCTTGTCGAGATATTTTCCACTCATCGTAAAGATAACCAGAGCCAAAGCAAACTCCATTCCCCATGAGCTCCATGCAATCGCTCCGCTAAAATTTTTCATCATTCATCATTCATCGTTCCATTGGAGGAGGCGGGAAGTCGGCGCTGTTCCTACGCGCCTTGATTCCTAAAGTTGCAAAACATCCTGTTTTGCGTCTATTTTTATTCGCCGCCTTTGGAGGCGGTGGGAATCGAACCCACGTCCGAACAACTGTTTCATCGGGTTTCTACGCGCGTAGTCCGTGTATTAATTTCGCAAAAAGATGGCCCATGGACAGGCTTCCCTTTCCGCTAGTCCGAGTGTTCTCCTCGCTCCCGATCCCCGGTACATAACCGAAAGCCAGCCCGCTATG
>PEWQ01000092.1:0-2314 GCA_002780065.1 Candidatus Hydrogenedentes bacterium CG07_land_8_20_14_0_80_42_17 | reverse complement strand
AGATTCTATTTTATTGTAGCACATTCATTTGAATTTTACCACTCATCAAATTAATTGTAAGATGATTTGTATGAAAAAATATTCTCTGTTTATTCCTCTTCTTTTCGTCTTTCTCATCGCCTCTCAAGCGCAGTCTGCTGAAAGACAAAGTTACTTTGAGAAGATCTCAAGCCATCTCTTGAATCAGGGAGATGAAATGGGCGCAGAACTCATTCGAGAGCTCGGGCATTTCGGCGCTTCTATTCCGCGTGAACTTTCTCCGGAAATAAAAACATTTCATAATAATTACTCCGAACGATATGAAGAGCTTCGTTCAAAACTCAAGACACTATTTCTCGATACATCAATACCGTCAAAAGAACGATGGCGAATTGACAGAGCAGAAGCGGCTCTGCACTTTGTAGCGTATGAGCTCGAACAGGAACGCTTTGCATCAATAAGAGACGTAAATTTTTACCTCAACGATGCGGCTTGGATTCTTTCAGGCATGAAACCGACTGCGTCTTCCGTTGAATCGTCTTTGCCTCCTGAAATAGATTTCTTTTCGGATCGCGAAATGATTGTGTCAGGCGAAACAGTTCTTTTGTCGTGGCGGATAAAAAATGCTGAGACGGCTTTTTTGAATTCAGAAACAATTCCGCTCGAAGGAAAATTGATCGAGCGGCCGATTGGAACAACATACTACTATCTTCAAGCAGTAGGTCGAGGCGCAAGAAGCGAAGCAGGAGTCATAGTCGCAGTTTCCAGGCCGAAACCAATTCCTCCACCGAGAATCTGGATAGCAGTGGAACCCGAAATGGTTCTCTCAGGCAATTCTGTTATGGTGCGGTGGCGTTCGACAAATGCTGATTCAGTAATTTTAGACGGTGAAACTGTCGCATTAAACGGAAGAAAATTGATACGACCCGATAACACAAGAAAAATACATGCAATTGCAGACGGCACTGGCGGAACTGCGGCAACAACTTTCGAGGTAAAGGTAATTAAATTGCCGGAAAGATTAGCCGATACTACAACTTCCGAAAAAGAAGAACCTGTCATTGAATCTGCAATTGCAGATTCAATTAATTATGAATCCTCAGAAACATATTCTTCTATGTCGAATTCGGAAACAAAATTCATAATTCAATGCAAAGGAACGTCGATGATTCTGAATGCAGAAAATAAAGATAAATTAAAAGAGATATCAAATTTGTTAGAAAAAGATTCAACTCTTCGACTCATAATCGTAGGTTATACGGACGACAAAGGGAGTGATGAATCAAATATGAGATATTCTCTGAAACGTGCTAACCGAGCAAGAGACTACTTCTGCAGGCGTTTCAGAATTTCCAGAGAGCGAATAGAAACGAAAGGAAGAGGAAGTGCCGAACCTATTTTACCAAATCGTAATTCTGACGGAAGTGTGAGCAAAGAAGGAATAGAAGCAAACAGAAGAGTGGAAATATTAATAGTTTTTTAGTTTTCCACAGACTAAAATTTTTCTTAAAATTTAATTTGACACTTGTGTCTAAAAAATTACACTCTCTTCAATATCAATTTATGTCATCGCTATAGCCAATGAGGCCGCGATGCAGAAGGAGTGTAAGATATGAAGAAAGTTTTAGCCATTGCTTTGGCTTTGGGGTTAGCTGTTACAGCGGCGTATGCAGGTCCAATGGGGCCGGTAAAGCCGACAATGGGGCGTTTCGGACTTGAGTTCGAAATCGCTTCTGACCAGAGAGATATGGAGTGGTCAAGTAATGCAGCTGACAAATCACGTGCAGAGAATTTGTATTTCCTCGGACGTGGAACTTACGGTTTGACCGACAAAGTAGAACTAACAGTTAGACTCGGCGGAGCAAGCATGGATGAGGTTAATGTAGCCGATGTTAATGGAACAGAAGAAACCTTCAATGGTAGCACCGAATTTGCATGGGGATTGGGAATTGCTGGAATTCTCTACGATGCAGGAACATGGAATATCGCAGGCAATGCAAACTATCTCGCGCATTCCGGCCACGACGGCACAATTACACCAAATGTCAGCCTAACTGCTTCCAATCAGGACTTTGATTACAGTGAGTGGCAGATTGGTCTTCAGGTTCAGGGCAAGTATGATCAGTTCCTGCCTTACCTCGGAGTAAAGTATTCTGATGCTACACTTGATTACAACAAATATAAAGGCAGAACAGACAGAGCCGATTCCGAAAGTGACAATAACGTTGGTGTTTATGTCGGAGCAGGCTTTGATCTCACGCCACAGTGGTCAGGTTATGTCGAAGGCAGATTCGTCGACGAGACCTCCTTTGGTGGTGGAATTCGTTACACCTTC
>PEWQ01000150.1 GCA_002780065.1 Candidatus Hydrogenedentes bacterium CG07_land_8_20_14_0_80_42_17 | reverse complement strand
GGAAAAAAAGATAAAATAAAAAATTATTTAAAAAATCTCCGTATCTCTGTGTTTCCGTGGTTCAAAAATGCGGCTTGCACGAGTCCGGTCATAATATAATTTAAAGTCGTAGAAAAAATCTTTCAAACCTAGACATTTAAAATTCATAATGTAATATTCAATTATGATTAGAATATTTTTTCGACTAACTTTAATATTTTTACTATCATCTTTAATAACCGTATCTGCATTTGGAGCGGAAATTGAGTCATTTCCGGCTGGTGTACGGCTTTCTTTCTCGATTAAGCCTTCTATTAAATTCAGTCTTAACGCGCTTGCACCATCGTTGCTTTGGATTTCAGCATCCTCCCCCGAACTAAGAACCGTCAAAATTTCAACTCGAGAAGAAAATATTATTGTCGACGACATTACAAACTCAATGGAATGTGCAGTTCCAATCTATGCATCAGGGCCGGTCGATGTAGAGATAATAACAACTGGAAAAAGCGGTTCGTCGCCGGTAATAGTCACTTCCTTCTATGGTGTCGGTGAAATTGTCGACACATTCATACCTCCTCTTGCTTCGGTACAGCGTGCTGTTATTGCAGAGAGCGAGCCAATAAAAAATATTTTAGAAACTTCATCAGTCAAAAATGTTCAATCAATAATTTTGGAAGAGCAAAAAAACATATCGGTAAATTCGAACACTGTTGAACTCAAACCTGAAATAAATCATTCGGAAGTTTTTCTCAGACTTTTCGCCGGAGATTGGCACACCGGAAAATTCGACTCGATCGCCGATGTAAAAACTTTTCGCGTCTATATTCCCAATAGAAGCGCATTCACTGTTAAAGCCGCGGGAGACTGCGGAATCAGAATTCAAAGTGAAAAAGGAGAGCTTGATAAAACAATAGAAAGAAGTGGAGAATTAAAAACTATTTTTGTCTCTTCTCCAAGCGACGGATACTATTTAATTTCCCTCAAAGGCGAAGGTTCATTTGGAATTGAAGTTGAGGTGGAGAGATGAAAAAAATATGTCTTATTCTTTCAACTTTTATCTTTGCAATAATTGTTAGAGCTGAAGTCGGAGGGCTTTCTCCATCAGCGGCGCGCAGAATTTCTTCAGGCGAAGAAATTTCCGGAATAGTACGAACCTCGTTATATTTCGATGTAATCGCCGAAGAAGACGGTGAGCTTCAAATTGAAGCAACTCCTATTTCAGGCGAAGTCGATCTTGCAGTCGTGCATTATTCAGGAAGCCCGGCAATAGAATCCAGAAAAGAAGGATTGGTTGCTGAAGAAATCGCTTTGCGTGTCTCCAAAGGCGACAGATTTTTAATCAGAGTTATCTCACCATTTTCTAAACCGAGCGAATTTAAACTTAAAGTTCTATTACCCGGTTTGATAAGTGAATCCAGAATAGAAACCTCATCGGAAGAAAAAAATTTGTATTACAAACCTGAAACCAATAAATCAGGGCTTTCAGCTGGAGATGCTATTCCTCTGACGATAGGAAAAATTTCAGCAATCGAAAGCAAAGGCGAGCGTTACTTTCAAGTTATAGCTCCAACAGGATATCTGTTAGAAGTAAAACTATATCCTGTTTCAGGCAATGCAGATCTTGAAGCCGCGATGGTTTCAAAATCAAATATAATCCGCATCACTTCGAAGAGAGAAGGCAATTTAACCGATGAAGTTTATGTTCCTGTAGAGGACGGCGGGCTAGTTGTATTGAAGGTTAATGCGCCTGACAACGAAATTGCAAGATACTGCATCGTCGCAAGATTACGGCAAATCGGTATTCAAACTCTGACTCCAAGAGAAGAGCCAAACGATATAAAGCTTGTTGCTGAAGTATTCGGAGAGCATAATTCAGGATTCAAAATTCCTTTAGCGATAGCAGGCTCTTCGAATGCACAAGTGCAAGAAAAAGATTCATTGCAATCAAAAATATTGCAACTACGTTAATATTTGATAATGTATTCATTCTAATATAAAATAGTGCAGTCGAAATTGAATTATTTAAATGTAAAGGAAGAGAATATGAAAAAAGGTATTCATCCTGAATATCAGGAATGCGTAGTCAAATGCGCCTGTGGCAATACGTTCACAACACGTTCCACGCGCAAAGAAATCAATATGGATATTTGTTCAGCATGCCATCCGTTCTTCACAGGCACACAAAAGCTTATCGATACTGCAGGACGAGTCGAAAGATTTCGGCGTAGATATTCTGATAGAACTCGCCGATAGCATCTTCTCATTGCGGTTCGAGTTTCTTTTCATAAAGGCGGCATAGTATGATTCTTCTGGATAAAGCCGTAGAAGTTGAAAAGAAGTTTATGGAGCTGGAAAAAAAACTTACAGACGCTTACGATACGGGTAATTCCAACACTATTAAAAAACTTGCGCGTGAACGATCTTTACTTGAAGAAGTTTACGAATCAGCAGTTCATTATCAAAAGCTCTGGAAAGAAATGATTGATGTTGATTCGATTCTTTCACAGTCGGACGTCGATCCCGAAATGAAAAAAATGGCTCAGGATGAAAAGACTCAGCTTGAAAAAAATATTCAGGAATTTGAAACTATCTTTAAATTTAAACTCTTGCCTAAAGATCCTCTTGATTTAAAAAATGTTCTTATAGAAATCAGAGCTGGAACAGGCGGAGAAGAAGCGGCGCTTTTTGTAAACGACCTATTGAAGATGTATTTAAAATTTGCTGAGAAATGCAAATTCAAAACTGAAATAATCTCTTCAAACCGTACAGAACTTGGAGGCTTCAAAGAAATTATCTTTTCAGTCGAAGGCAAAAGCGTCTATTCGAAATTCAAATTCGAAGGCGGAGTACATAGAGTTCAGCGCGTTCCAAGAACTGAAGCGTCAGGCCGAATTCATACATCTGCGTCAACTGTTGCAGTTCTGCCTGAGCCGGACGAAGTTGACATCGGGATCGATATGAATGATTTGCGGATCGATGTATTTCGGTCGCAGGGGCCGGGCGGTCAAAGCGTAAATACAACCGATTCTGCTGTGAGAGTGACACATTTGCCGAGCGGATTAGTTGTAAGCTGTCAGGATGAAAAGTCTCAGTTAAAAAACAAAAA
The DNA here is from genome assembly GCA_002780065.1 of Candidatus Hydrogenedentes bacterium CG07_land_8_20_14_0_80_42_17. Lineage (GTDB taxonomy): Bacteria > UBA8481 > UBA8481 > UBA8481 > UBA8481 > UBA8481. The sequence continues at coordinate 12,691 of PEWQ01000150.1, read as the reverse complement.
TAAAGCGTTGCGGGTTTTGAGAGCTAGGCTTATGGAACTCGAAGAAGAAAAAGCTCGCAAGGAATTGGACAGCACAAGAAAATCTATGGTCGGGTCCGGTGATAGGTCTGAACGGATCAGAACATATAATTTTCCGCAAAACAGAATTACCGATCATCGCATAGGATTAACTATTTATGCTCTTGAAGAAATTTTAGAAGGACACTTGGACAAAGTTATAGAGCCTTTGATTATTGCTGATCAAAATGAAAAAATCGGCGCAGTTGATTCAAAGTAATAATGATGAATGCGTAATGATGAATAAAAAGCTCGACGCAAACTGCAATTCGCGCATCTCAAATCATGAAGTTATATCTATGCCTTTCAGTTCGGTCTCCGAAGCTATTTCATGGGGAGCAAAAATGCTTTTGGAAAGCATAGGCGATGCTTCTCTTGCAGAACGAGAGTCAAAATGGTTGCTCGAATCTTCTGCAGTATCCGCAGGCCGCGATCCATTATTTTTAAATCAACCTGATTTGACTGCCAGAGTAAGTTCTGTTTTTCGATCGCACATTGCAAGGCGTTCGCGAGGTGAGCCTCTCTCTTACGTAATCGGAGAAGCATCTTTTCGAGGAATTGATCTCTTCGTCACTTCAGACGTATTAATTCCAAGGCCTGAAACAGAACAGCTTGTAGATGAAATTTTGAAATTGATACCAAAAGCCGCCGAATGGCAAATACTAGATCAAGGAACAGGTTCCGGAGCGATCGCAATCGCTGTTGCGCTTGAGCGAAAGCTAGTTCATGTAACAGGCATTGATAAATCTACTTCAGCAATCGATATCGCCAAAAAAAATGTGAAGCGTTACGGTCTTGAAAACCGCATCGATATTATTGAGGCAGATATTTTTCCTAAAGAAGGATTATTTGATATGATTATTGCAAATCTACCTTACGTTCCTGATAAAGTTGATTTGCCGAAAGAAATTACTGAATGGGAACCCGTTCTTGCTCTTAGAGGTGGACCGACAGGAATGGAAGTAATAAACAGGTCTATAGAACTCTCGAATAAGTTCTTAAAGCCTAATGGTTTATTGATCTACGAAATTGGTGAGGAGCAGGAAAGCGGATTCAGAGAACATTGGCAGAATAGATTTGAATTCAAAAAAGATTTGAATAATAAAATTCGTTTTATGATAGACAGAGGTTGATATGGACAGAATTGTTGTAAATGGCGGGCGAAGGTTAAAAGGCAGAGTGCAGATTTCCGGTTCAAAGAATGCAACTTTGCCGATAATGGCAGCTGCTATTCTTGCGAAGGGCAGGGTAAGACTTGATAATGTGCCCAACATCAGAGATATAAAATCCATGGTAGCAGTGTTGCGGACGCTAGGCGCAAATGTTGTCAATGGTGGACGCGGCACTGTTACGATTTCGACTCGGAGAATAAATAAGCCTGAAGCTCATTATGAATTGGTAAAAACTATGAGAGCATCAATTCTTGTGCTCGGTCCTCTATTAGCGACACAAGGTGTTGCAAGAGTATCTTTGCCAGGCGGCTGCGCTATTGGAACCAGACCGATCGATATTCATCTTAAAGGTTTGGAGGCTTTAGGCGCAGACATTAGAATCGAAGAAGGATATGTAATTGCCGAAGCTGAGCGTCTAAAAGGTGGCAATTACAAGATGCCGTTTGCTTCTGTAGGCGCTACCGAAAATATCATGATGGCGGCATCACTTGCCGACGGAACTACAATTCTTGAAAATTGTGCAAAAGAACCTGAAATAACGGACTTGGCTAATTTCATAAATGAAATAGGCGGCGAAGTAAATGGAGCTGGAACGGAAAGAATCGAGATAGTCGGCAAAGATAAACTGTATGGAGCATCTTACAGCATAATGCCTGACCGTATAGAGGCCGGAACTTTTCTTGTTGCCGGAGCATTGACTCGAGGTGATGTTACGGTCGGGCCCATGCGAGCCGAATGGCTGCAGTCATTTTTAGATAAGTTGTCGGAAGCGGGTGTCAATTTCGAAATAAACGATGAGAATGAAACAATTCGAGTTTTTCCGCCTTATGAATTTAAGCCTGTCACAGTTAAAACAGATGTTTTCCCTTTTTTCCCTACTGATCTTCAGGCTCAATTGATGACTCTTTCCGCAATTACCGAAGGAGAATCAACCTACCATGAAACAATCTTTGAAAATCGTTTTATGCATGTTGCAGAGCTCTGCCGTTTAGGAGCAGATATAAAGATTGACGGCTCGATAGCACGAGTCAAAGGCGTAAAGGAATTATCAGGAGCGGAAGTTATGGCTTCTGATTTGAGAGCATCAGCCGCGTTGGTTCTTGCGGGACTCATTGCTAAAGGCAGGACAGTCGTTAGAAGAGTCTATCATATCGATCGAGGCTACGAGCGCTTTGAAGAGAAGCTTGCAAAACTTGGAGCCAATATAATTCGAGACAGAGACGCTGCGAATTCACCTAAAAAATAGCTGATCTTTTTTTGAAAATGTTAAAGAATGAAGATAAATTTTCGAGTTTAGACTGACTCTTTTTGCATACAATTATCTTTTTGATAACTTTTTTTTGCCGGCAATAACAGCTCTGCCTGCATAACCAAAAGCACCCAAAGCATGAGCAGGAGCATGCCAAGTCCCTACTGCTTGTCCGGCAGAATGAGCCGCAAATTTTGCAGCATCGGTTTTTACTTCACGTGCAGATGCATGAGCATCGAGTGAAAGTTTGCGAACTTCTTTCATATTTAACTTTCTTTCTCCTTGAGCCCAAGCTCTTATTGCTTCTATTGCACGACGCGGGCGATTATCATTTGAGCGTTCTTCTTCAAAAAATTTGAGAACTCGTTCGGCTTCTTTTGCCGCTTTAAGTCCAAACAATTTGTGATAATAAGAGTCACGCCACAATTTGCTGTCTTTTGGTTTAATATTACTGCTCATACCCCTTCTCCTTCGATGCTGTAAAAAAATGCGAGAGGGGGGATTTGAACCCCCATGCCTTTCGGCGCCAGATCCTAAGTCTGGTGCGTCTGCCAATTCCGCCACTCTCGCAGTTAAACAATATTACAACATAAAAAAATTGATTTGGAATCAGAATTTATACGACAAAAGTCTTACAAAGAAATATTTCGCACAAAGCTTTCAAAGAACACAAAGAATTTTATTTTTCGAGCCACGATTCATGCTTCACAATCCATGATTAACAATCATTTATTCTTCAGATTTTTCATTTTACTATCTATCTCGTCACAAAGTTCTAAACCGGCCCCCTCAAAAACATTCAATAAATCTTCATAAGTATTTTTACTGCCAAGTAAATCCCAAAATTCAGGGCCTACTACAACCTCTTGTCGCAAGTCAAACAAGCCTTGTAATGTCCAACGTTCATACGGCTTTGGCTCATAAGGATTGTATGGAATAGCGACAATGGTTTTGATCTTCGATTTTGTTTTTTCACTACCACGCATTGCAATCCAATCAAGCATTTGCTTTTTTATGCTTGTAAATTCATTGATGTTCGGCTTCGCAGTTTTTATCTCAAAGTAATATTCTATTCCATCTTTCATTTCCACAAAAAGGTCAACTCGCGCTTTAAGTTTCTTTCCTAAATCACCCTTTTTTGCAACAGCTAAAACTTCTTTTGTTTCTTTTTCCTTGTCAGGGTTGCGCGAAGCCGAGCGCAAATCACGCATGATGCTGTCAATTTTCAAAACCGCTTCGCTACTGATATAACCTTCAAATTCTTTGTATTGACCAATAGCGCGATTTGCTCTCGGTTCGGCAATTATTTTGCCCACCTGTTCAAAAATTGAAGTACCAAGCATTGTATTCACTGATTGAATAAAAGAAAATAACGCCATTCTGTCTTTACCTAGCAAGCGAAAATGAAAAGGCATTGAATTAGTTTCTGGATTATAAGTTGCTAACTTCTGACGTATTTTTTCTACCAGATAATCTTTTATTTCTTTGCTTTGATGTGTTGTAAGTGCCATTTTACTTTTTGTCTTTTAAATGAAAAATTATTTCCGAATATGGAGACTTATCCCTTTCGGTTCTATTTAATACCGGTCGTTTAAATTGATTAACAATTTTCATGCCGCTTTGCTCGGCAATTAATGGATAAAGGTTATATTTATCATTTGCAACCAAGAATACATTAAAATCATCTGCAAAAAACTTACTGCTATTTAATAAAACTTTTGAAATCCCCTCAACATAAGAAGCTCGCGCTTCCACGCCCTGCCCCTTATAAAGCGGTCCTATTTCAAGTCCGTCTCGACGCTCAAACCCAAAAAGATCGTAAGCATAAGCATGTTGTTCGTGATAATCAATTTGTCCAACATAAGGCGGTGAAGAAAAAATGCCTTTAATTTTCTGTTTTTTTAATACCTCATAAAAGTTTTTGTTTTGTTTCTCAATCACTTTAAAAATATCAATCGTGCGTGAATCCGCCGGAATAACCGCATAATAAGAGCTGGTTTTTAATTTTGCAAAAGTTTTAAGCCGGTAAAGAGTATCCGTCGCGTAGCGATCAAACCATGATTTAATTGAATAAATAGGTTTGCAAATTTTTTTGTGTTTCCAACAATAATAAGTAGTTACTTGAGGTTCTTTAAGTGTAGCCAAATCTGAGTGAGTTGTTGCGCGACACGACCTAATCGTGCGACTCAAAATTACAGCCAAAATCTTTTTATTTTTCACATCCTTGATTTTCTTTATTTGAGCAAATGCAAAATCAATTTCTTTTCGGACATTTTTAATATACCACTTATCTAAAAATCTATTAGAGGAAAAATGATTAAGCTCAATGCTATATTTTTTAACAAGCTCATTATAAATTTTAACAAATTCTTTTTCTTTTTCTGTTGCATATTTATCCTCAGCTATTTGTTTTTTTTGGAGTTTGTATTTATATTCTGAGCCAGGAAAATATTTATTATTAAAGTCAGCCATACGCGCCAATAACTCGTTTTCAAACGCAGTAATATTGAGATCTGTTTCGTATCCGGCAATTGATCGCTTTATCTTATTTACTTCACATTCAAGAAGAACAAAGTCATAACTATTAAGTTTTGTCTCTGTAATCATGCAGTTGAAATGTGAAATATCAATACCAATTGAGTGTATACCCATTTCATGCGCTTGCACGAGCGTTGTTCCAGAACCGGAAAACGGATCAAGAATTATGTCTCCTGTTTTGAAATATACATCATCTTTAAAATCATCTTTATGGTTATCAATAAAATATTGAACAAGTTGAGGAATAAATTTACCTTTATATGGGTGTAAGCGATGAACATGTTTTGTAGTGTCTTTCTCACGCAGGTGGTCAAAAGACAAACTCCAATTCAAATCATTACCAAGCCGCTTTTTCCAATTAATTTCACGCAAGCCTTGATAAGATTCGTAATATTTTTTTAAATCATCAGCATCAATAAGAGTTGATCTGTCACCATTATACTTTCGCACTCTTCCATACTGCACTAAGTATGAGATACTCGACGCACTAATATCTCGTTTCAAAAAATCGCTCGCCCAGTGGCTTGCTTCATTGATTGTGAATAATGTTTTTATTTCCTGCATTATTTTTACTCCATTATGTTGAAGCCTCATACCTAGTTTATCCAATCTTATTTTTATATTAGAACTACTCAACTATTCTTCTGTTCAAAGTATAATTATTCTTTTCCTTTTTGAGTATAAATTATTTTTTCTGTGTATACACTTAAACCATGGTCTGCATTTTATTGAACTATGCAAATCATTATCAATCAAGTTAAACAATATTCCGAAGATGTTTGAATCACGCCAAAAGACAATTGTTCCATTTTATTATCCTTGTCCTCTTTAGAAACTACTCTACGAATAATATCCGCCGCCACCAACCCTCCAACCGTCAAATGTCCTCTGAGTTGCACTGCATCTCCAACTTCCCAATCATCAAACAATTTCAAAGCCCCGTCGCCCCTCACTTCGACTCCTATTCTTTCACCTTGCGAAGTTGCAAGAACAAATCGAGCCAATCTTCTTCGCCGATCTTCCAATTTTTCAATTAAAGAGTTAATCCTTCCATCCAAAATTACTAAATTCATTTTCTCTCTCCTTTCAAGATATCAATCGAGATATGCATTCAATTTAATCATCTCGATTGTCGCTTTTCCAAAACCCGGCAGATCGTCCAATTCTTTCCATGAACGGTATCCTCCGTCAGGTTTGTTATCTAAAATCATTTTTGCTTTCATACGACCGATTCCCGCTATTTTCACAAGTTGTTCGATATCACTTTGATTTATAGAAATTTTAGAATCACTGCCTGCTGATTTATATCTATTCGTTGAATCAAATCGAGATTCAATAGTTCTGTCAGAAGCTTTTATTTCTCGTGGCATTCGAGGTATATCAGCCGAGGTAAAAAATGGAACTGAAGGATCACGATTTTCTAATCGCCTATCAATAAACAACTCATTTTTTCTTTCGGCACGATTCTCATTCTGATTTACTGTGAGGTCATCTTTAACTTGTTCCTCACAAACTGAATTTGTATTGGGAACAGTTCTGCCTTGAAGCAAAGCATTTTGTTTGTCAGAAATAGAATCCAGAGTCATAGGCATCTCATTATTAAATATGACTGGGTCCCTAGATGTTCTAAATCCAAACGAGACCACAAGTGATAAAATAATCGCTACGGGTAAAGTATCCAACGCTTCTCTAAACATACAAAGTATACATTTCAATTTATGTGCCAATTATAATTCTAATAAAATCATCCAAAGATAAAAAATAAAAGTACACAGCAAGACAAAAGTACATTGCAACTTTTTTTTCGCACAAGTACCATTATGTCGTATTCTCTAGTGTAGGCTAAAGCCTGCGAGCTACCTTTTTTCCATTTATTATCACATTCGAAAAATTAAGTTAGTGGTAATAGGCTAAAATCTGCGGCTACCGTTCTAAATAAAATTACGATTTGAAATAACGGAGTTCTCTTTCTATTGCATATTCCAAATAGTTTTCTGTATAATGAAAGGGCTTAGAAGATCAAAGCGTAATTCTATTTTTAAATGAGGATTGAATGAAAATAACTGAGAAATCCCGCGAGAACATCCAGACTCCAAAAACATTGCCATTGCTTCCATTGCGTGACCTCGTCGTTTTTCCACATATGGTATTGCCGCTTTTTGTGGGAAGAAGCAAATCTGTCGCTGCCCTGGATATGTCCATCTCTTCAAGCCGGCTCATCTTTCTTGCAACTCAGCGCGACGCAACAAATGATGAACCTGAAATTGCCGATATCTATCCGATCGGAACCATCGCAGAAATATTACAGCTTCTGAAACTGCCTGACGGAACGATAAAAGTTCTGGTTGAAGGTCTGCGCCGGCAAACAATCCGTCAATATCTTCCGACAAAAGAGTATTTTGAAATCGAGACCGTTGATCTTCCCAGCATAACGAACGTTTCACCTGAGCTGACAGCTTTAATGCGAAGCTGTATTGCTCAGTTCGAGCAATACGTCAAGTTGCACAAAAGAATTCCTCCTGAAACTCTCTTAGGACTCTCCAATCAGGAAGACCCAGAACGTGTAGCCGACATCATATCCGCTCAAATGGTCTTAAAGGTTAAGGACAAGCAGGAGCTTCTCGAAACGCGTGATCTTTTCAAACGTTTCGAATTGCTTCTGCAAAAACTTGGCAGTGAAATAGAGATATTGACTATAGAAAAGAAAATTCGCACCGATGTCCGCAACCAAATGGAACAGACTCAGAGAGAATATTACCTGCATGAGCAGATGAAAGCAATCCAGCGCGAACTCGGAAAACGTGATGATGATCAAGTTGAAATTGAAGAGCTCAAACAAAAAATAGAAGCTGCCGGAATGCCTCCAGCCGTAAAAGAAAAGGCAGAGCGTGAGTTGCACAGACTCGAAAAGATGAGTCCCATGTCCGCTGAATCAACAGTCTCTAGAACTTATCTGGATTGGTTGGTGGAGCTTCCTTGGTCAAAGAAAACGGAAGACAAGATAGAAATTGAAAAAGCTTCAAAAATTTTGGAAGAGGATCATTACGGTTTAGAGAAACCGAAAGAGAGGATTCTAGAATATTTAGCTGTCCGAAAACTTTCCGAATCGCACCGCGGCCCCATACTTTGTTTTGTTGGTCCGTCAGGTACAGGAAAAACATCTCTCGGCCGTTCCATCGCCCGCTCTCTGGGCAGAAATTTTGTAAGAGTATCGCTCGGAGGTATCCACGACGAAGCTGAGATAAGAGGTCATAGACGCACCTACGTAGGAGCGCTTCCAGGAAGAATCATTCAAGGAATGAAAAAAGCCGGCTCGATTAATCCTGTTTTTCTCTTAGACGAAATCGACAAGCTTGCGGCTGACTTTAGAGGTGATCCCGCTTCTGCACTTTTGGAAGTTCTCGATCCGGAGCAGAATAAAAACTTTTCAGACCATTATCTCGACGCTGACTACGATCTATCTCAAGTAATGTTCATAACTACTGCCAATATACTGCACCCCATTCCGCGTCCGCTCCTAGACCGAATGGAAGTAATTAATCTTTCCGGCTACACGGAGTACGAAAAAGAAAAGATCTCTACATTATTTTTAATTCCAAAGCAGATGAAGGAACACGGGTTGAGCGACAAGCAGGTCGAGTTTTTGCCAGAAAGCATCACAAAGATACTCCGCGAATACACTCGAGAAGCAGGCGTAAGAAACCTAGAGCGATCAATTGCGATGGTTTGCAGAAAAACAGCACGCGAAATAGTCGAAGCTCAGGAACAGAAGAAAAAGATCAAGAAGATTAAGCTTAGTTCTGACAATCTCATAAAATATCTCGGACAACCAAAATTCAGATATGGTCAAATTGAAGTGAATGATGAGATTGGTTTGACCATGGGTCTTGCGTGGACTGAGGTCGGCGGGGAGCTTCTTTCAATTGAAGCGCTTACGATGCCCGGAACAGGGCAACTCACTCTTACTGGAAAATTAGGCGAGGTCATGCAGGAATCCGCGCGAGCGGCGCTGGGATACTCAAGATCAAAGACTGAAGTTCTAAACCTTCCTCCTCTATTCTACAAGAAGATGGATATACATATTCATGTACCGGAAGGCGCAATACCGAAAGATGGGCCTTCAGCCGGCATCACAATCGCCACTTCGCTGATCTCCGCTCTTTCACGCAGACCGGTCAGACGCGACATAGCAATGACAGGTGAAATTACTCTGAGAGGAAAAGTTCTTCCTATAGGCGGTTTGAAAGAAAAGGCTCTAGCTGCAATTCGCGGAGGCCTCTCTGAAATAATAATTCCTAAAGATAACAAAAGAGATCTTGATGAAATTCCAGAGCATATAAAAAGCAAATTGAAATTTCATCTCGTAGAAACAATGGATGAAGTAATTAACATTGCGTTGAAAAAAGCAGAAGAGAAGAAAGCTAAAGTTAATACTCGATAATGAAAAATGCATAAACATAGAATGATGACTCCCGGGCCCACAGATGTTCCCAGCGAGGTTTTACTCGAAGGTGCAAAAAAGCAGATTCATCACCGCTCTGTGGAATTTCAACGCATTTATTCTGAAATACTCGATCTTTTGAAAATAGTCTTCAAGACTTCACGACCCGTCCTGCCTATACTTTCAAGCGGCACCGGAGCAATGGAATGTTGTGTTGCCAACCTTACTTCTCTTGATACAAAGCCTATTGTTATCGAAGGCGGATGGTTTGGAAAGCGCTGGAACGATATCTGTTGCGGCTACGGATTGGAAACGGAAACGATACAAGTGGATTGGGGAAAATCTGCTGAGCCTGAACTGCTGGAAGAAAAACTTATTGAAAATCCGAATTGTTCTGCAGTCTTCGTTCAGCTTTGTGAGACTTCAACCGGCGCGGTGCATCCGATTCAAGAGTTGCAAGAGATATGCTTTAAAAAAGGCGTTCTGCTGGTAGTAGACGGCATTTCAGGGGTGGGTGCCGAGAAATGTGAAACAGATGAATGGAATTTAGATGCCGTTATTGCAGGAAGTCAAAAAGCTTTTATGAATCCTCCGGGACTTTCATACATCACTCTAAGCGATCGCGCATGGAATGCTGTAAGAAATTCAAAACACACGCGATTTTATTTCGACCTGCGAAAATATCTAGACGGATACGAAAAGAAAAATCATCCGTTCACTCCGCCTACTTCACTTCTTCATTCACAGCTCGCGGCATTAAAAATGATTTCCGATGAAGGAATTGATAACTCTGTTCGAAGACATTCTCTTCTTGCATCAGCAACCAGAGCAGGAGTAAAAGCGCTCGGGCTAAAACTCTTTGCAGAGCATCCTGCTAATTCAGTCACATCGGTGTGGATGCCAGAAGGACTTGATTCTAGTTTATTTATAAAAAAATTAATGGCAGAAGAAGGAGTTACAATTGCCGGAGCTCAGGGCCCGTGGAAAGGAAAATTTTTTCGAATTGGGCACTTGGGTTTTGTAGATTCCAATGATATTATCCTAGCTCTCTCAGCCATAGAGAGAGTTTTAAAAAAGATGGGAGTTGTAATTGAACTCGGTGCAGGCATAACGGCCGCACAAAATATTCTAGTAAAAAAAGGAGAATATAAATGATAAAAGTTCTTGTTTCAGATAAGCTTTCAAATGACGGGCTTAAGATTTTGGAATCTGCAAAAGATTCGATCAGCGTCGACGTTAAGGTCGGGCTCACGCCTGAACAGTTGAAGGAAATTATCGGGGAGTATGACGCGATAATAATTCGTTCTGCTACAAAGCTGACAAAAGATGTGCTCGAGAAAGCTGTGCGTTTAAAGGCAGTGGCGCGCGCCGGAGTCGGAGTCGACAATGTCGATCTCGCTTTTGCTAAAGAAAAAGGGATTGGAGTAATGAACACGCCTGGCGGCTCTACGTCAGCGGTCGCCGAGCTTGCGCTTGGAATGATGCTTTCTCTTTGCCGCTCGATACCTTTTGCCGACGCCTCGATGAAATCAGGAAAGTGGGAGAAGAAATCATTGATAGGAGTTCAGCTTGCCGACAAAACACTAGGCATTATCGGAATGGGCAGAATTGGCAGAAAGCTTTCTGAATATGCCAGAGCGCTTGGAATGACCGTTATCGGTTATGACCCAATCGTCAAAACCGATCTTGCAGGTATCAAACGTGTTGAGCTTGAAAATCTTTTTGAAAGTGCGGATTGGATTTCATTGCATGTTCCAATGACTCCTGAAACCAAAGGCATAATAAACGACGCATCGATAGCAAAGATGAAAAATGGAGTTCGAATTATTAATTGTGCGCGAGGCGGAGTAATTGATGAAGCCGCATTGAAGTGCGGACTCGATTCTGGAAAAGTAGCAGGCGCAGGACTCGATGTATTTGAGAAAGAGCCGCCCGCGGCGGAAAATATTGCTTTGCATCCAAAGGTAATTGCAACGCCTCATGTCGGAGCGGCAACTGCCGAAGCTCAGGCATCGGTATCTTCTGAAGCCGCGGAAATCATCATAAACTTTGCCCGCACTGGCCAATATTTAAATCGAGTTGCATGACGAAAAAAATCTATGCGGTAACGGTTCTATAAATGAATAATTTTTTGCCGTGGGGACTGTCGGCGTGGCTACCTAAAGATTGCGAGCGACTGAGAAGATACGAAAGTGTTCTGAGAAATCTTTTTATTGCCGCAGGTGCAGGAGAAATTGCAACTCCTGCATTCGAATACGCAGAGACACTTGAAAATGGATTCGGCAATCCTGAAAAGTTTTTCAGATTTTTCGATACAGATGGAAATGTTCTTGCTCTGCGGCCGGAGCTTACTACGCCCGCCGCAAGGCTCTTTGCAACAGCGCTCAATAAATTGCCAAGGCCTGTAAAAGTCTTCTATTTGGGTCAGGTATTCAGGCAAGAGGAGATTCACAGCGGGAGATTCAGAGAATTCAGGCAGGCTGGGTTCGAATGTTACGGCGGCAATTCGCCGGATGCAGATGTGGCGATAATCAAGCTAGCGATAGAAGCTCTAAAGCAACTGAACTGTAATGACTGCATTCTAGAAATCGGACATGTTGGAATTGTAAAAGATATTTTGAGCGAATGCGGAATTCATGGTTCGAAGAGAAAAGATATAATGCAGTGTGTAGAAAAAAAAGATCGTGCTACTCTTGAAGAACTTTCCTCACCTCAAATAATTAAAGAATTGTTGATGTTACCCAGAGACGAAAATTTTTTCCCGAGCGCAAAAGATTTGCTAAAAGGAAAAACTGCCTTAAATCCGCTTTTGAACCTGGAAAAAATATATGAACGAGTTTCCGTTCTCTCAGATGAATTTAAAATTTTTCTCGAGCCTGCAGCAACGAGAAGAATTGATTATTACACTGGAATTGTTTTTGAGGGACTACTTGAAAAGATGCCGAGGCCGGTGCTTTCTGGCGGTCGCTACGACACTTTAGTCGGGCAGTTCGGAGAATCTGTTCCTGCCACCGGCTTTTCAATCGAACTCGAAGCGTTATTGAGATTATCTGAGGTCTAGCTTTTGTGCGCATAACCTAGCACAGGCGTGGCGCCCATTGACGCGTGGCGTCCTTTGACGCGTGGCGTCCATTGGCGCCTGTGCCTCCATGACGTCTCTCGCTATATTTGAAATTGCAAATTGGAAAGTGCAAATTGAAAATTTTATTTTTCCAATTTTCATTTTTCAATTAT
>PEWQ01000085.1 GCA_002780065.1 Candidatus Hydrogenedentes bacterium CG07_land_8_20_14_0_80_42_17 | reverse complement strand
ACGCGTGGCGTCCATTGACGCGTGGCGTCCATTGACGCGTGGCGCCTGTACCTCCATGCGAAACATTCTTGAACTAATCATTTTTTCGTATAGCATATCATCCTAAATTAAGGAGGATGATATGACTCATTACAAAGAATTAGGATTAGTCAACACTAAGGAACTCTTCAAAAAAGCAATTGACGGGCAATATGCAATTCCAGCATACAACTTCAACAACATGGAACAGCTTCAAGCAATAATTATTGCGTGCACAGAAACTCAATCGCCGGTAATACTACAAGTTTCATCCGGCGCCAGAAAATACGCGAATCAAACATTACTGCGGTATATGGGGCAAGGCGCAGTAGCAATGATGAAAGAATTTGCAAAAGAAAAAGGTCTAAAAGAAATTCCAATCGTGCTTCATCTAGATCACGGTGATTCGTTTGCGCTCTGCAAGTCATGCATCGAAACCGGTTTTTCATCTGTAATGATCGATGCTTCTCATTATCCATTTGAAGAGAACGTTCGAATAACGAAAGAAGTGGTGGATTATGCTCATCAGTATGACGTGACAGTTGAAGGCGAGCTGGGAGTATTAGCCGGAATTGAAGATGAAGTTTCGTCTAAAACAACTCATTACACAAAACCTGAAGAGGTCGAAGAATTTGTTAAGAAAACCGGCGTCGACTCGCTGGCAATTTCGATCGGCACATCGCACGGCGCGACAAAATTCAAGCCGGAGCAATGCACTAGAAATGCAGACGGCATTTTAATTCCGCCGGAACTTCGTTTCGATATTCTCGAAGAGGTCGAGAAACGAATTCCAGGATTCTCGATTGTGCTTCACGGTTCATCATCGGTTCCGATAGAGGCAGTGAGAATCATCGAAGAGTGCGGTGGAAAATTAAAAGACTCTGTCGGCATTCCTGAAGAGCAAATACGAAAAGCTACAAAATCGGCAGTATGCAAGGTGAACATCGATTCTGACGGCAGACTATGGATGACAGCTCTAATCAGAAAAGTTTTCAAAGAGAAACCAAGCGAGTTTGATCCGAGAAAATATCTTGGTCCTGCACGAGACGCTTTGATGGAGATGTATAAGCATAAGAATAAAAATGTGCTAGGTTCTGCAGGGAAAGCGTAAAACGTAAGGGCGAACCTATTCAAATATAATCACTCGTCTTGGAGGCACAGGCGCCACGCGTCAATGGACGCCCTCGCCTGTGCTTGCGACGCATGCTTATTCTGCACGCACGAGGGCGTGCGTGCCTCCAGATGAGATGCGATTTTCTTTTTCTTGTGCTACCGTAGAATCATCATGCAGTCGCCGTAAGAGAAGAAACGAAAGTTCCATTCTAAAGCTTTTTCATACGCATTAAAGATAATGTCTCCGGAAAAAGCATGAACAAGCATTAAGAGAGAAGAAGATGGTAAATGAAAATTTGTAATCATTGCAGACACGAACTTGAAGTCGAAGCCCGGTCTAATAAATATGTCAGTCTCCCCTTCTTTAATTCCCGTCATGGCAAAACTTTCAAGCGTTCTCACCACAGTTGTGCCAACTGCAATTATTCTGCCTTCACCCGAAAGATTAGAAAGTGCCGAAACTGTATCTTCAGGAATTTTGTATCTCTCAGTATGAAGTTTTGTCTGTCCCTCGCGCAAAGGAGCAAAAGTTGCATAGCTAACATCGAGAGTCACATAAACTATTTTGACTCCTATTCTATTCAATTCAGAAATTAAGTTTTCAGTAAAATGCAGTCCGGCAGTCGGAGCGGCCGCAGAATCCCCTTCACTAGCAATAACAGTTTGATATCGTTCTTCATCTATTTTTTCCGCAGGGCGTTTGATGTAAGGCGGCAAAGGAATTTTTCCACATTTTTTAAGAACCTCAGCCGCGCTCTTGTCTCCGAATTCTAAAATTCCGATTCCGTCGCTTGTCTTCCCAATAAACTCAGCCTCGAATTCTCCAAATTTTATTTTCTCCCCTATTTTTAATCGCGTCATAGGTTTCAACAATGCTTTAACTCGAGAAGAATTCTGTTCTAAAAGAAGTGCTTCGACTTTGCCTCCTGATCTTCTCGCACCAAAAAGTCTAGCTTTAAAAACCTTTGTATTATTCAAGACAAGAATATCTCCGTCTCGAAAAAACCTTTTTACATCTTTAAACTTTCCTTGATCCGACATCAAATTATTTTCGCAGTCAACCAGCATCAATCTCGATTCATCGCGTTTTTCTGCAGGATAATAAGCGATTCGGTCCGGAGGCAAAATGTATTCGTATCGAGGATCGAACATTAATCGGCTCCATCAGTTCTCAATTCGACGCCGGGATAATATTTTTCTATTATCTGCCTGTAATTGAATCCACGCTCAGCCATAGCTCTTGCGCCCCACTGACACAATCCTACTCCATGCCCCCAACCTTTGCCTTGGAAATAAAATTGATTATTCTCTCTGCCAATCTCGCAAAGCAGAGACTTCAATTTATTTGCTCCAACTATAAGTCTAAATTCATTTCCGTCTATGTCCCGAGTCACAGAAACGTTTCTTGAATTATGCCCAATCACTCTAAATCTTAAGGCTCTTCCCGATTCATCACGTTCTGATATTTCCACAGAATCTATTGCAATTAAAGAACCTAATTTTTTTCTCAACAAGAGTGCAAGTCTATTCGGAGCAACAGTCATTCTCCATGAATTATGAGATGAAGCAATGCAGTCCAAATCAACCTTTGGAGAAAAAAGATATGTATTCGATAAAGTCCACGCAGAGTCATTAGAGAGCCGTTCTGCAGTATGCGGCCAAACATTTGAAGCACGTTCAGTTATTCCTCCGCACGATGCGTGAAAATATGCGGGAACAATTCCTCCTCCGAACCAAAGAATCTCACCTTTTGTAGAATCCACTGCTAAATTCGAGGTATCTGTTTCTGCTGACGCTCCACGATAAACTTGATCCGATACAGTTGCAGTAACAAGTGTTTGTCCTGATGAAAAACCATTCTCACGTTGAATTCTCCAAAGAACATAGCTTCTCGATACGACAGTCTGAGCTTTCAAAGCTTCTATTGGCCATTTAGAAGGCATTTCAGATGGAACTACCCCGCGCAAATAGTCTTCAAGTTCAAGAGTATTTATCGCTTTAACTTTTCTTCCGGCAGATCGTCTAATCTCAATCTTGCCTCGATATTTTCTGCCGTTCAAAAAAATAAATCCATCCGGAAGAGCAGATGAAATCCAAGGCAATCTTGATCTGTAATTCAACTCGACTCTACGAAAAGATGAGCTTGACATAACTGCCGAGTTCATTTCACCAAGCGATACTTTTACTAAAATTTTATCCGCATAGCTTTCAGATGAAAACAAAAGAATAAATAAAAAAGCGGCAAAAACATTATTAGAATGTTTCAAATATTGAATGCTTAATGTCGCCCTAAAAAAACTTAAAATTATACGTGTTCTTCTTTCCGTTTACAGGAAATGCAAATAAGCGCATAAGGCAGAGCTTCCAACCTTGCCGATTCAATTTTACCGCCGCATTTTATGCATTTGCCGTAAGTGCCGTCATCTATTCTTTTAATAGCTTCCTGCACCTGCTTCATATATTCGCTCTCACTCTGATGCAGTTCCCTGCTCAGCATGCCTGCCTCAACTTGAGAAGCGGCATCTGTAATGTCGCCGACATTCGTAAGTTCATCCATAGATTCGTCTTCCTTCAAACTCCCTATACGTGATTTTAGCTTTTCCAATTCTTCTTCGAGGTGTTGACGAATTTTTTTGAAATTGAGTTTAATATTTGACGATTTTTTTACGGGTGCTGACGACTTGCTTTTTTTTGTTGCAATATTCTTCTTCACCGTCTTCTTCTGAACAGACTTTTTTGAGCCTGATTTCGAAATAACTTTCTTTGATATACTCTTCTTCACAATTTTTTTTGCCATAATCCTTACCCTTCCAATAAAATTAGAAACAAGGCAATTTTTAACTCCGCCTGTCCGTGCGAATGTTTTTATACTGTTTTAATGCAAATGGAAAGAAAAAAATCAATTTTTTGAAAACTTTTGAAAACTATTGACCTTTGGATTCCCAATGGTATTATTCGAAGAAATAAAAATAGAAATTAAACTTATTGAATTTTAAAGGAGACAGCAATGGCAAAAAGACATAGGGACACATTAAAGCGAACAAGGCAAAATGCAAAAAAGAATTTGAAGAATAAATCAATAATTTCTGAAGTAAAAACATTTAAATCCAAAGTCGTAGAAGCAAAAACTCCAGAAGAAAAAGAAAAAGCTCTTAGAGCTCTAATGAGCGTTGCAGCAAAAGCCGCAAAAAAAGGCAGTATTCATAGGCGCAAAGCCTCAAGAATAATTTCAAGAGCATCTAAAGCTGTTGCAAAGAAGCAGAAGTAAGATTTTCTACAGCTTCCAAGTTTCTCCCCAATGTAATATTTCTCCGTTCCGATTCCGAGCGGATTCAACAATTTCTATTCCCGTTTTGTAAGGCTCTCTGCCGCCTTTTATTGGGTGCCCTAATTCATTCAAATGACCGGCTATAAATTTATTGGGTTTAAGGTGAAGTAAAAGGTTAATAAACGCGTCCTTTCCTCTGCCTTCAAAAACAGGATTCACACCGCCTGCTTTTGCAATCAGCAAGTCTATATCGCCTCCGCGTTTAACTCCTGTTGTATAGTCATGGTCAGAAGTGTGAACAATGCGTTTACAATCCGGAGTCAAAACTTCATAATAATTCAGAATCAATTTATTTTGATCGTCGTAAACATGCTGACCTGAATGAAAAGTAACCTTCCATCCGAAAACGTCGACTGTCTCTTCCGGCTTTACTGAAACAGCTCCATCAGGAAAACGCCCTGCAATAGCAGAAGGAACGAGAACCTTTCCTCCGCGTGCTATAACGTATTTCATTAACAAATGATCCCAATGATCCGGATGCAGATGAGACGCACATATACAGTCGAATTGGTCTGCAAGACCTTCAATTGTTTTCGAAGGCAAATCCCAATACATCCCGTAAACAGAGCGTGTAGTGACAATATCTAAACCAAAACTTTTTCCTGCTGACTGAATCGCAAATCCATGACAGTAAACTCCGGCAACAAAACTATCCTCTTTAATCGTCAGCTTCTTTGTTAAAGATTCAATGCGCTCTACTAAATGATTTTTTAAGACTCGGCTGTAACCTGCCGACGGAAGCTGAAGCATAGTATCTGCAAGTTCAAAAAGTTTTTTTCGTTCATTGAAATCTCCACCCGGCGGATTATTTTCCAATCCAATTGCAATTCTTCTCAGATGATCAACAGCGGAAGCCGAGGTTGTTATTTGAAACCTTGAATTATACCTATCCCTTGAGTCCTTTCCGTAGTCGGGATTCAAAGGATCTAAAATCCATTCGCCATCAGCAATGAATTTATAATCGTAAGAGCCTTCTAAAGGAACATCGACGGTTTTTCTCCAAATACCGTCGGCGCCTTTTTCCATCACTCCGCTATTAATGTCCCAGTGATTGAACGTTCCTAAAACATTCAGCATAGTTGCATTTGGATGTTCGAATTCAAATGTCACTTTATTTCCATGAATAATCGGTAGTAAACGGTCAGCCACAATATTCTCTCCTCTTTGTTTCAGCTATTGTAGCATTTCATTTTTTCATGCGATACTTTTTTGATTCAGTCGATATGCCTTTGAATCAATTCGTATTCACTGCGGTCGGCATCAACAAGGAGATGAAATATTCCCCAAATTGGAAGTCGATGAATCATATTCCAATTGAGTTCCATTCCTGCAGAGAGAAGAAGTTGATTTTTCCCGTAAATCGGCGTCACAACCTTCATACCGGGCTTCAGTTGAGTCCATTCACACCAACGCATATTCTCCCTCCGTGGAGAAATAATTTGAACAAGTTGATATATCTTTCGGCAGGTTTAAGCAAAAAGTTAATGGTTTAAAATAAAATACGATGGATTAGAGGAACGATTTTCTAATCCATCTTCTTCCGATGCGGGTATCTGCGGAATAGATATTGGCACTTCCTGAAGTTCCGTATCTCCTTTAATTATTAGTAATTGTTGAATATGAGTATCTGAGAGACCTGCGTTTTTCAGAACATCAAGACTCATGTGCCCGCGCAAAAACATTTTGCCTAGAATCAATCTTATGTAAGTCATCCAGCCTTCTCCAAGTCTTTCAAGCGGGAACCTTCCCCACGCATGATTCGGCCTCGCGATAATTGAAGCGAGAAACGCAGATTCTAACTCAGTAAGATTAGAAGCCGGCTTATTGAAATAATAGCTTGACGCCGGGCCAATCCCAAATACGTCCGGTCCCCACTCAATAATATTCAAATATATTTCCAGCATTCTCTTCTTATCGAGTTTTTCTTCGAGCGCCATAGTAATAAGTGCTTCCTCAATTTTTCTGCTAAATGTTCGTTCTCTGCTCAAGAAAAGATTTTTCGCCAACTGCATAGATATCGTACTAGCGCCACGAACAACTCTTCCTGCCCTAATATTGGTAATTAAAGAATCTTTGATATGCCTGGGACTAAACCCATTATGGTAAAAGAAACTTCCATCTTCTGCAGTCAATACCGCATCCACAAGATGAAGAGGAATATTTTTGTAAGGTACAAAATTCTGAGCGCCCGATTCTACTCTAATAGATTTTGTCTCTCCGCCAGGCAATCTTGCAATGTGCATAAAATTTCCGCGCAGTGAGTCTATATTAACTGCGGGTCCTAAAACATTTATTGAAAAGCTGTCCACTTTGCCATTAAATCCATAGTCAAGATTTTCGGGTCGAGACGAGTCAAAATGGAAATCGAATTCCCCGTTTATTTCTCCGGTCACGGCAATAGTGTCTAAATGAGGCGTCAGCGCCTTAGGAATCGCCTTAAATACAGGATCGAGTTTTGTATGTTTGAAAAAAACTTTCATATTAATTATATGGGAAACGGAAGTATTTGCTAAAGAGCCTGCCAATGTTACAGTCTCACCGTTCATGCCTATATCCAAATGCCTAATCAGAAAAGCGACACCTTTTTTGTAAAAACCGGCATCGAACGAAAATGAAAATCCCGGAGCGGTACCCCGTGAGAGAAGTTTATGATTCAAGGCAATGTCATCTATAAAACCGTTTGCATTTCCAGAGTATTCTCCGTCTCGAGCCACATTCATTCCGGCAGAAGCTGTCACTCGAGTCGTAGAAAAATCCACTATCCCAAATTGCAATCCCTGAAGCGGAAACTTATTTGAGATCAGATTAATACTTATTGAATCAGATTTTGATACGTCTATTTCAAGAGAGCCGTCCAACTTATTAAGTGCAAAATGAGCTGAACTAGCGGCAGGATCAGCACTGCCCGATAATTCATCAATCGCAAATGATTGATCAAACGATGGTGTTTCAAGAGATAAATTAAAATTTTCAGCAGAAATAGAAAACGGGTATACAAGTTTCGAAGAGCCTTTCGATTTTGTCCCGACTCGTTTCGTACGCTTGATGCCTTCGAGCTCCCATTCTCCATCTTCATCTTTTCTCAAAATAAAATTTGAATGAAAGAACTTTACACCCGAGACGAAAGGCCTATTCAGCATATACGAGAGCAGATTGAAGTTAATTTTCAATGTTTCAGATTTAAAGAACGGCTTTGCTTCAGGCAGAGCCAGCTCAAAACCATCGATGGATATCGAGTTCAAAGATACGAAAGAAATTTTATCCAAGTTTGCGGAGAGCCCGTAATTTTCAGCAGTTTTATTTATCTCAACATTTATTCGCTCATCTAGAATCGCGGCCAGCGCCTTGCCTACAACAACAAAGGCAAGCAGAATAAGACAGAGAGTTATTGAAAACTTCCAGAATTTATTCATCGGAAACTTTTTTCTGAAACAAGTGGAGCTTTGTTTTGCCGTAAGAGTATGAGCGGAGTAAATTAACATCCGGAATTGCCGGCGGTTCAGAATTTGCATTTTCGAGAATAATAAATCCGCTCGGAATAATTCGAGATGCAATATGAGTAAAATCGTTCTCATCTTTGTAAGGAGGGTCTGCAAAGGCAATATCAAAATTAGACTGTCTTGGAACTCGCCCCCTTGTAGCAATTGCACGCTCATCAAGTTTCAACAATTCGATGGTGCTCTTGAGATAATTAAAAGCCTTGCCGTTCTCTTCAACAAACTCAGTGAAAACTGCGCCGCGGGAAATCGCCTCAAATCCGACTGCTCCTGAGCCGGCAAAGCAGTCGAGAAACTTTTTCCCGGCGATCGAAATTCTAGAGCCGAGAATATCGAATACAGCTTCTCGGACTTTATTCGAAGTCGGTCTAACATGCTCGGGCGGCACAGGTATCTTTCTTCCCTTTAGTTCTCCGGCAATAATTCTCAACATCTGTCAATCACTTCCATCCGAGGTCCAAACAGCAGTTTCATTGGAAAGAATCGAAATCTTATCTTTTTTCTCGAGAAGTAAAGATTTTGCGAATTTGTTGCCTGAGGTAAAACTTATGATCCCTTTTTTTTCAAAAGAGAGTTCGGCTGGTCCAAAAATAACATCCATCATAAATTCAGGTCGATAAATTACAGAAACTCTTCCTACTTGTTTCTCAATGCGATGTAATACAGTTTTTGCATTCGTCAATGACTCGACTGCTTTTTCGATATTGATTTCTCTGCCGCGGCCCCAGTCATAAATTCTGTAAGTGCAATCCAAAGGCTCCTGAAGCTCCAGAACAAGGCTTCCCGATGTAAGAGCGTGAGGACAACCGGCCGGAATTTCGAGAACATCTCCGCGATTGACAGAAATAGTTTCGATGTGATTCTCGATATCGTCAGCATCCAGCGAGCAATTCAAACCGACAATTACTTTATTGTCTTTCGGAGGTTTAATAAAATACCAAACCTCGTTTTTCGAAAAGCCAATCTTAGAAGGATGGTTTTGAATCGAAAGCACGTCATGAGCATCAATCCATTTCAAAATAATTTTCGGTTTGGACATTCCATCATGTATCCAAGCTTCACCGATCTTTTCAACATCAAGTTCTCTTGATAACATAGAATAAAGTCTATGTCCGCCCCATGGACGAGCGATAAGTTTTGGGCACAAATGTTTCATAGATTGAGAATCATATATCAAAACATAAGAACTGCAATTGACTCAATAAGAAGAATTGTATTAAAATGATTTTAGCGCCCTTAGCTCAGTTGGATAGAGCGTTTGGCTACGAACCAAAAGGCCGGATGTTCGAGTCATCCAGGGCGCAATTTATTCATGATGCGTTTAGTGATTAGCAATGGCAATTCAATACGAGTGGCAACCGCAGCCTTTAGTCTGCACTAGTAATGCATGCTTGTCCAGCACGTGCCTCCAGATGCTGCAATTCAGACACTATCTGGTCAAAAGCAAGGTTTTTCCAGCCTATGGGACGCCGAAGGCGGCCCATAGGCGCAGGTGCCGGAGTCGGTTCCTTCGACATGGCGAAAATTCGTGTTGGCGGAATCGCCCTTGAACAGGTGTGGCCGCAGATCGAAAAGAGGAAATCGTGATTGCGGTCAATAGTGGCTTAAGTTTCGGCGACAACAGCTTTCTATGGAGAGCGAACGGGTAGCATTTCCCTCGGATCAACGCGCCGAAGCCGTTGCGTCTTCGCAAGGATCTTTTGCCTGGCGTTCTCGGAAAGTGTGAGCAGAATTTCCGTATATTCCAAGGGGTCAAGAGTGGCGAAGTAGTTCCCGCAGTAAATGATGATCACGGAGGCGGTGACGAGAAGCCGATCCATTTGCCTCGGCCGAGATCGCCGAGGAAGTTCCTTTTTCTTTTCGTTGCCCGCACTTCGAAGAAATAGCTGCAAGAGATTGAAGGTCAGAAGAACGAAAACGATCTGATTCAGAACGAGTGAAAAAGCACGGGAAGTGAAGCGCGAGAGATCCCAAAAGCACTTCAATTGCCGATGTCCCTCTTCGATCTCCGTTCGTACGCGATACTCTTCCCTGCGCGTTCCTGGATCGTTCTTCGTGATCCGCCGGGTGTCGAGCAGAAGCCAGACTTGTTCGTGCCCGTCCGCATAAACCTCGCGATTGTAGATGACGCTGAGCGGAACGGAACAACTACTCCAACTCGTGAAGTCGTTCATTCCCGCGACCTCGGTGCGAACGAGAACGTCCTTGGAACCGGGCGAGGGCGCTTCCGCCTTTTTTGCGGCGATTGTTTTTTGACGAGACAGTTCCCGTTTGCGAACACGAACGGGCGCTTCGGGCAGACGAGGCGCATCAACCGGTTCACGAACTGCGGGCTTGTGTTCCCGAAACTCGAGTTGCATGCTCTTCAACATCCCGAGAGCATCGTGATAAATGTCCATGTTCTTGCGGACGGGAATGAGAATGTCGATACCGTATTTACGCTTGCAGAAGGATATCCTTTCGCCGTCAAGAAAACCGCGATCAAGCAGTAGGCGCTTGATAACGCCGACGCCGACGCTTGCGACGAACTGATCCACCAGTTCGTAAAAGATCGGACACTCGTGCTTGTTTCCCGAAACCAGCCGCGCGGCCACTCTGAGGCTGAATGTGCGTTGCGCGTCCGTATACAGCAGAGAAACAAGTTTGTAGCAGCGCCGCCATTGGCATCTTGCGGCCGCCGCCTTGGACATGCCGCCAAGCTTTTCGGGATCAACGGGATGATCATGCTCGTCGAAAAGCATGCGCGCCGAATCTTCGTAATTGGGGTTATCGGGCACGAAAATGAAGCTGGCGTCTCCAATGAAGTAGCCGTCGTCATCAAAGACGTGATGCTTCTTGAACTCCCTCGGAACGTCATGGTTGAACCAGCGCGTCAGTTTTTCCGAGTCGGTGTCTTTCGCCAATTTGCGAAGGGTGTCCTGGTCACACGGGGCTTGACGCACATAGTCATTTTTTTCGTTAAAGCCCTCGCAGACCAGGGTGACATCTCCGGTTTCCGGGTGAACAGTCTTCCTGGCCAACTTCTCGCCGAAAACGTTGAGCATTCCGCCGCAACGAATGACGTACGGGAAAGCATGAAACGCGTGGACGCCATGCAGGCGCATGCTGAAGTTTCCGGCGAGATAGAACCATGTA
>PEWQ01000035.1 GCA_002780065.1 Candidatus Hydrogenedentes bacterium CG07_land_8_20_14_0_80_42_17 | reverse complement strand
AAACCTGTTGGACCAATAGCGCCCGGATCGCCGGGAAGTCCGTTGTAAGTTTGACCAGATTGCCCGCCATGCCCTGGATCAATTGCCAACTTAATTCCGGATAAAGTTCCTGCCGAAGAATCAGCAGTAATTGCCAGAATAATCAGTCCGATTGATACAAAAGAAAAGAACTTCTCAAAATGTTTCATTTTACCTCCGCCCGCCTAAGGCTACCATCATTCACCACACTATAGTATAGCTGATTGTTTCCGTTCCAGTCAAGCTCAATTTCAACTTCTTTCGGTGTATAAGTAAGTTGAACAGGTTTTGAATTTTGTTGCGTCATGTCGATAAAAAATATGTCGCCTTCCATTGAATCTTCATGACCTTTATCCCACTGAGCGCAGTATGCTATTTTTGTTCCGTCCGGCGACCATTTCGGTGAGACTCCGCTTGCAATTGGATTTCGTTTATCAGCTAGAGTGTCGGAGACATTCGCAACGAATATTGCGTCTGCCCAGGTGTAGATAAATCGAGTTCCGTCCGGCGAGATTTGTGGAGCAACTCCGCCGCCCAAAGTCATCTGCCGCGGCTCTTTTCCATCTTCTTCAAGCCAGATATCGCCGTTTCGTTCGACGAGAATGAATTTTGCAACGGGAGCAATGAGAGGATCCTCGATTGCATATCGTCGTCGCACAGTGTCGCTTTCCCACGGAGCATAAAGCTCTAATTCGTTTCCGACTTGCCGCCACATCGGCCTGCCTAGGTGAGGCAGATAATCGCTGACTTGTTCGACGCTTCTGGATTTAATGTCGGCGACTAACAGAGCAAAACTTCTTGGAATAAGGTCGGGATTTTTTTCGGCTCGGAAAGCGACTCGTCTTCCATCCGGAGACCACGCAAAATGCCGTTCCGCTAACTTGCCTTCGTAAGCCCGCCATCGCTCGCCACTTGGCAACAGTATCTCGACATTCATTCCGTCACGATCAGTGAAGACAACGTTCGAGTTTGGAGAAACGGTAGGAGCCGCTATTCCCGTGGTGTCGCCTTGAATAATAACTTCAACATTTTTCAAAGAATGTTTTCTGCTTTTGAAAAAAAACAGCTCGATTACAACGACTGCAATGATAACTGATACCGTGATAATAATTATTTTTTTCCTCATATGGATACTATACATAAATTTATGGGGTCAGGCTTGAACTTTTTTACTTTTTCATTTTTTTATTCCAAAACCTTGTGTCATTTGTAATTTTAGATAGGAATTATTCCTATCCGTGGTTGCAAAAAAAGTAAAAAAGTTCAAGCCTGACCCCATCCCTAAATTAACTTGAAAACATTCAGTAAGATATTATCATACTTTCAAAACTAATAGAAGGAGCGGAAAGATGACGAACTCGATTATTAAGATCTCAAAGAGAATGGCGGCTGTGGGCGCATCTCCGACACTTGCGATTACTGCGAAGGCAAAGGCGATGCAGGCGGAGGGAATTAAGATTGTGAGTTTTGGAGCAGGCGAACCTGACTTCGATACTCCTCAACCTGTAAAAGATGCTTGCATCAAAGCGATTCAGGACGGTTTTACGAAGTATACTGCCGCAGGCGGAATTCCTGAACTCAAGAAGGCGGTTTGCGATAAACTCGCGCGCGACAATGGTCTTGAATACAAACCGAATGAAGTGATTATTACTTGCGGAGCTAAACATGCTCTTTATGCCGCTATTACTTCTATTATCGATGACGGCGACGAGGTTCTGATTCCTGCTCCGTATTGGGTTACATATCCCGAACAAGTGACTATGGCTGGCGGTAAACCGGTATTCATTGAAACGAAAGAGGAAGATGGATTTAGATTGAGCCCAAAATCCATTGAGGCGGCGCTCACACCTCGAACTCGAGCTTTAATTTTAAATTCGCCGTGCAATCCGACCGGCGCAGTGCTTGAGAAGAGCGACATCGAGGCGATTGCGGCAATATGCCGAGCTCGAAATATAGTTGCGATTTCTGATGAGATTTATGAGCCAATGATTTATGACGGATTGAAACATTATTCGATTGCGTCACTGCCGGGTATGAGGGATATCACAATTGTGATAAACGGAGCGTCAAAGGGATTTTCTATGACAGGTTGGAGAATTGGCTATGCGGCGGGACCGCAACATGTTATCTCTGCGATGACTGCGCAGATTAGTCATTCTACATCTAACGCGACTTCATTCGCTCAGAAGGGCGCTGTGGCCGCCTATTCTCTTCATCCTGATGTTGTTGGCAAAATGGTGAGGGCGTTCGACGAACGCAGAAAAGAGATTGTCAGACTGCTGAACGAAGTGCCGGGCGTGAAGTGCTTGACGCCTGGCGGGGCATTCTACGTATTTCCGAATATGAAAGGCGCTTATGGTGTTCATGATGGTGTAAAGATAGATTCAAGCTTAGCTTTAACGAATTATCTTTTGGAGAAGGCGCACGTTGCTGTTGTCCATGGTGAAGCTTTCGGAGCACCGGGATACGTTAGACTTTCCTACGCAACATCTATCGAGAATATTCGAGAAGGTGTAAAGAGAATAAAAGAAGGTTTGTCTAAGTAAAATTTTTTCTAACTTCGTATGCACCAGGTTATGTGAGGATATTATGGTTGATTTGCTGCTGACAGAATCAAGCAATCCCTATATTGGAATTGTGATACTGCTTGTACTTGGCATTGCAGTTGCTGTAGGTTCAATTCTAATGGGCTGGTTCTTGCGGCCTCGAGTAGAGAATGATTCCAAAAAAGAGCCTTACGAGTGCGGAATTACTCCGGTTGGCGACGCTTCTGATTCTATTCCGATTCGATACTATACGACAGCAATGTTGTTTTTACTTTTCGATGCTGAAGCAGTATTTCTTTGGCCTTGGGCGGTTGCAGTGCGGGGAGCCGGTTTCTTCTTTGCGGCTGAAGCTCTGGCTTTTATCGGAATTGTGGGAATTGGTTACATTTATGTTTGGCGAAAAGGAGCGTTCGAGTGGACAAAAAATTAATCGAGTCCTCCTCCGAAGAAGATATTTCCATTGTCGTTCAACCTGAAAAACTTATTTCGCAATTTAAGTTATTGCGTGATGAAAAAGGATTTAATTATTTGAGAGATATCACAGCCGTCGATTGGCTCTCGAATGAAAGAAAAAAGAAGCGTTTTGAGGTTGTATATCAACTCGCGAATACAAGAGAGCGAAAGCGGATTTCCGTAAAAGTGTTTGTAGATGACGGCGAGGCACTATCAACATCGATATTTCTTTTTCCGTCAGCAAATTTTCTTGAACGCGAGATATACGATCTATTCGGAATAAAATTCGACGGGCACCCGGATCTCAGAAGAATACTTCTTTCGGACGATTGGGAGGGACATCCTCTGCGTAAAGACTATCCTGTGACCGGCTACGATATGTGGGACTGGAGAGCTCATCGATGACTCGCTTTGCCGAAGGCGCAAGAATAGCTCAATCGTCATATCATATCGAATCGATCGATTCCGATTCAACAAAGATGATTCTTCAAATGGGACCTCAACACCCTTCAACTCACGGCGTCCTTAGAATCGAGGTTGAGCTTGACGGCGAGATTGTAAAAGGATTGCGGCCTCATGTCGGCTATCTTCATCGCTGTGCGGAAAAACTTGGAGAGAGAGGTCGATATACGCACGCGATTCCTCATACGGATAGATTGGACTATCTCGCGGCGATGACTCAGAATCTTGCCGTGTGCGAAGCGATCGAGTCTTTGCTCAAATTAGAAATTCCGCTTAGAGTAAAAATTCTTCGAGTGCTTTTATGCGAGCTCCAACGCATCGCTTCGCATCAGGTTTGGCTCGGAACGCATATGCTCGATCTCGGGGCAATAACACCGTTTTGGTACTGTTTCGAGGATCGCGACATGATTCAGGATTTATTCGAAGAGGCAAGTGGAGCAAGACTGACTTATTCCTACATCAGAGTCGGAGGTTTTTGCAATCCGCCGCCGCCGAGATTTTATGATTGGGTTCGAGAACTTTTGGAACGAATGCCAAAGCGTATTGATATGTATGAAGCGCTCCTGACAAAGAATCCGATTCTTATCGAACGTTTACGCGGGGTTGGAAAAATATCCGGAAAAGATGCGATTGCATACGGACTTTCAGGACCGGTTCTGCGGGCGAGCGGAGTCGAATGGGATCTGCGCGTGACCGAACCTTACGCCGCTTATGATTTGATAGTGCCGAGAATAATGACTCGAGAGGAAGGAGACTGCTACGCGCGTTATCTCGTACGCTTTGATGAAATGCGCGAATCTTTGCGGCTTTGCGGTATTGCTTTGGATATGTTGCGAGAGGCAGATGGAAGTTGGACAGCCGAGAACGATCTGGTTGTTCCACCTCCGAAAGAAGATATTTACAATGACATGGCCGCAATGATTCGACATTGGATAATTGGAATACGCGGCTTCAAAGTGCCGCCGGGCGAGGTTTACCGCGCAGTAGAAACGCCTCGCGGTGAACTCGGTGTCTTCCTCGTTTCAGATGGCTCGGAGAATCCTTATCGAATTCACTATCGCAGTCCTTGTTTTGTAAGTTTGGGAGCTTTGGAGAAGATGGCTTATGGCGGATTCTTTTCGGATCTTGTCGCGATCATCGGTTCGCTCGATGTTGTTCTCGGAGAGATTGACAGATGATTGATTCGAAGAATTATGCGGAAGCCAGAATATGCCTTCAAAAAGTTCCTGAAGGCCCTGCAGAATTGGAAATGCAGAAGTTTATAAATAAACGTGAAGAGAAGATTGTTACAATATTGAAAATGTATCCTGAACCTCGACCTGCTCTTATTCCGATTCTATTTGAATTGCAAAGAGATTACGGATGGATTCCGCCTATGATGGTGAAGATAGTTGCAGAACGGCTGAGAATTGAACCGTCAGAGGCTTATGGTGTTGCGACATTTTATTCTTTAATGAAAACAAAGCGCGCCGGGAAATATGTTATTATGATTTGCGGAACATTATCGTGTGAACTGAAAGGCTCTGCGGAAGTGATTAAAGCGGCTGAAACTGCGCTTGATATAAAAGTTGGAGAGACGACAAAAGACGGCAAAATAACTCTTAAGAGGGTCGAGTGCCTTGGCTATTGCGATAAAGCGCCTGTCGTGCAGATTGATAACAGCTCGTATTGCGAAAAGGTTACGCCGGAAGACATCGTGAAGATAATAAAAAGGTTGAGAAATGAATTTTGAGCCGTTGCTTTCTAAATTATTTTCGAGAGGAGTAACTTCGTTCGATCATGATTTTCCAGATTTCTTTGGCTATCGCTACGCAACAGAAATGGGGCCTGAAAAAGTAATCGAGGTTATTCGCGAAGCCGGACTCAGGGGCCGAGGCGGCGCTGGATTTCCGACCGCGGTAAAATGGGATTATTGCCGAAAGGCAAGCGGTTCTCCGAAGTATTTGGTATGCAATGCAGACGAATCCGAGCCGGGAACATTTAAAGATGTGCAGATAATGATGTATGATCCGCACGCTCTTTTTGAAGGAATCGGAATTGCGGCGTATGCGATTGGCGCGCGCCAAGCATATATTTATGTGCGCGGCGAGTTCGACCTGCCTGCGAGGATAATGGAATTAAGAATTCCTAAAGCTCATATTTCAATGCAACAAGTTCAGATATTTATTCATCGCGGAGCCGGGGCATATATTTGCGGAGAAGAGACGGCTTTGCTGGATTCGATTGAAGGGCGGAGAGGCGAACCAAGGCTGAAGCCGCCGTATCCTGCGGAGTGCGGGTTGTGGGGAAAGCCGACGGTGATAAACAATGTTGAGACGCTTACATCTGTCTCAAAGATATTTCGATTTGGTTTGGATAATTGGAAAGCGAAGGGAACTCCGAAGCTCTACTGCATCTCAGGCGACATAATTAATTCACGAGTATTCGAGGCGCCGCTCGGAATTAAATTGAGGGATATAGTTTACAATTATGGAGGAGGACCTTTGCCGGGCAGAAAGGTTCAGGCTGTGTTTCCGGGCGGAAGTTCGACAGCTCCGCTGCGCGATGACGAGTTGGATATTCCGATGGATTTCAAGATGCCTGACGGCAAACCGGGAATTATCGGATCTGCCGGAACTATTGTTGTTGACGATTCGAGATGCATGGTCGATGTTGCAAGAAACATAATGCGGTTTTACGCTCACGAATCCTGCGGAAAATGCACTCCATGCCGCGATGGAAATGCTCTTGTTCACGACGCTCTGAACGATATTCTCGAAGGAAGAGATGCGGGTTACGCGATGGAATATATCGAGCGTATGATTCCGAGAATTTTTACAGATTGCTTCTGTCCGCTTGCAAAAGGCGCTATGAATGCGCTCGGCGCGATATTTACGAAGTGGAGAGCCGATTTCGAGTCGCATGTTTTCGGCTCGGGTTGTGGAAGGAAAAGAATAGGATGAGTCTCGTTCGAGTGAAAATAGATGACGAAGAGATCGAGGTTCCGGAAGGAACTCTTGTGATCACTGCGGCGGAAAAGCTTGGGAAGTCGATACCGCATTTCTGCTATCATGAGCGACTGACGCCTGTTGCGGCCTGCAGACTCTGTCTCGTTGAGATTGAAGGAATGCCCGGACTTCAGCCTTCATGCGCAACAAAAGTCAAAGATGGAATGATTGTCAGAACAAATACGAAAAATGTTTTGGATTCTCATAAGTCAGTGCTCGATTTGGTCCTCGAGACTCATCCGCTCGACTGCCCGAAGTGTGAGGCCACAGGACGGTGCAAGCTTGAGGATTTTACATACGAGTTTGGACCGCATCGCGTTTCTTACTATCGACCGCCTGGAATTTCTGCTTATGATTATGAGGAATTGTCGTGGAGTCCGGTTCTGAAATTCGATCCTAACAAGTGCGTGGAATGTTCGAGATGCATCAGAGTCTGCGACGAGGTGCAGGATTGCAGAGCTCTTGTAGCGAGCAGTAGAGGGCACAATTGGCGGATTACGACATTTACGGGCGGCCCGCTTCATTGCGATTTTTGCGGAGCTTGCGCTTCGGTATGTCCGACCGGCGCGATAGAACAACAGCCGGGTAAGTTTTGGAAAAAAGATTGGGAACTCGAAAAACATTTTGTGATTTGCAGTCACTGCGGTCATGGCTGCACGCTGTTATTGAGAGGCTGGGAAGGCAGGATTGCGCGCATAGAAGACGATTTCAAAGTTGGAATCAACAGAGCCAATATTTGTTCGCGCGGAAGATTCGGATTCGATATCATTTCGCACTCTTCGCGGCTCTCAAAGCCTTTGCTTCGCAGTGACGGAAAACTTGTCGAGGTCACATGGGAGAAGGCGTTATTTGCGGCAATGGAGATGATAACTGCGTCGCACAGTGTTATTGGACTTGCATCAGGCATGCTTTCTGTGGAAGAACTTTTTCTATTTTCGAAATTACTAGCGAGCAGAAATGGGAAAAAGTTTTCTGAGTCGCGTGACGGAGATGTAATCGAGTTTGAGAAGAAGAGATTGGGGCGTTACGGTTCTACTCACGGATTCGATCAGCTCGATTCTTTTGAGTCGATTGTGCTCGTCGATATTCCGGTTGAGGAGCTCGATGAGGTTTTGAGAATCGATCTTATTTCTGCCGCTAAAAAGTCCGGAGCAAAATTATTTACTGCAGGTAGAGCATCATTCAGACTGAAAAAGAGGATTGCCGGATTGTTTAAAATCAATTCTCAAACTCTTGCATCCGCTCCTGCTAAAACGCTTTTTGTAGTGGATACGGAACGAATCGAAGAGAAGGAGTTATCAGCAATACTGGAAAAAGTTTCTTCCGATCCGTT
Organism: Candidatus Hydrogenedentes bacterium CG07_land_8_20_14_0_80_42_17; assembly: GCA_002780065.1. Taxonomy (GTDB): domain Bacteria; phylum UBA8481; class UBA8481; order UBA8481; family UBA8481; genus UBA8481. Next base: position 2,385 of record PEWQ01000035.1, on the reverse strand, counting down.
TACCGGAATTTTATTTGTCGCAGCGCAATCAAACAGCAGAGCTCTTTCATCGTTTGGTTTTAGAGTTTTGCCGTCGGATGAAATTTCTGAAGTAGATTTGATGATTGCGGCGGGCCCGCTTCAAATGACTGAACGGCCGACGAGCGTAAAGAGACTGATCGCTTCTGCTTCGTTTAGAAATGAATTAGTCGAGTCGGCTGATCTGGTTTTTCCGGCGGCATTACCTTTCGAAAAATCGGGAACTTATGTAAACTCTGAAGGCCGCGCACAATATTCGGATATTGCTGTTCCGATGGCCGGAGAGTCGTGGCCTGATGCTGTGATCTGGATCAGCGTAATGAAAGAACTTGGAGAAGCTACGCCTTCAACTCCGCGGGAAATTTTAGATGAAGTCAGAAACAATCATCCTGAATTGTTCGAACGAAATTATCCTGTAAAATCTTCGGAGGCTGAACCGAAATTGCCTTCGACAAGACTTGCTCCGCCAAAAAGACATCGCGGCTTACTGCTCGATAAATCTGAGTGGCTTCGTAAACTACAAGAGCATCTGGATTTTTCGAAGGAGTTTTCACCATGGTTCTGACTCTTTTGAAATCTCTGATGCTTGTTGGAGTTCTTCTCGGCTGTGTCGCTTACGCTGTGCTTGTTGAGCGCAGAGTTGTGGCGCGGATACAAACCAGAATGGGGCCGAACCGGGTTGGATTTGGCATTTTGAGCACATTGCCAATTATCGGCAGACTCTTTGGCTTTCTGCGCTACTGGAAATTTTCCGGATTGGGTCAGCCTATTGCCGATGGAATAAAACTTTTTCTAAAAGAGGACATCGAGCCTGCCAACGCCTACAGATGGCCGTACAGGCTCGCTCCGATAATTTCAATTTTGCCGGTAGTCATGGGATTTGCCGTTATTCCATTCGGACCTGATATAGAATTGCTGGGCAGAAATGTAAAATTGCATGTAGCCTCGCTGAGGCTCGATATTCTTTATCTGCTTGCCTTGGGATCGCTCGGCACTTACGGAGTGATTCTTGCCGGATGGTCTTCGAATTCGAAGTATTCGCTTCTCGGTTCGCTCCGTGCAACAGCGCAATTGATCTCTTATGAACTGCCTTTGGGGCTTGCATTGCTATCAGCCGTAATTTATACCAAAACTATTTCACTCGGAGAAGCCGTCGAGTTCCAACTGGCAAACGGCTGGTTGATATTCAGTCAGCCTCTGGCATTTTTAATTGTGGCTGTTGCGGCTCTGGCTGAAGCGAATCGCTCGCCTTTTGATTTGCCTGAGGCTGAATCGGAATTGGTCGCCGGATACTTTACCGAATATTCCGGAATGCGAATGGCACTCTTCTTTCTCGGAGAATACATGCATCTATTTTTGGCCGGCTCTTTGATTACTGCTCTTTTTCTTGGCGGCTGGAGCGTGCCGTTTTTTGGAGCGGCGCCGTGGTGGCTCGGAGTGATCTCATTTTGCGTTAAGGTCGGAGCGTTTCTCTTTATCTGCATGTGGACGCGTTCGACATTGCCAAGGCTGAGATACGATCATCTCATGCATTTCTCGTGGAAAGGTTTGATACCTCTGGCGGCTATTAATCTTGTTGCAACTGCAGTATGGGCGGCACTGCTATGATTCTGAAATCAGTATATGATGGAATTAAAGGTCTGATAGCCGGATATGCTGTCACAATTACAAAATTCTTTTCGAGAGGAACAACAGTGCCGTATCCCGAGAAGACTCCATTTGTGTCTGAGCGGTGGCGCGGAGTTCACGGGCTTTTCTTTACTGATAATCGATTCGAAGAATTATGTGTATCATGTCATTTGTGCGCAAAGGTTTGTCCCTCGGTCTGCATAACTATGGAAGGAAGCGAAGATTATTTGCAGAGGAAGAGACTTAAACGTTTTGATGTTGATTTGGGCAGGTGCATATATTGCGGATATTGCGAAGAGGTTTGCCCGGCCGATGCGATACGTTTGACGACCTCTCACGATTATGTTTCTAGAGATCGTGAGAATTTAATTCTTCATAAAGAGGATTTAATCGAGATTGGAAAATCGGCGATGCGGCGCGGTGAACACGGAGCCCTGGGCATTCGAAGGGGAGACGGAAAGAAGGTTGTATATCAGGAAAATAGGAATCTCGATGCGTCATTTAAGGCGTTGAGCGGCGAGCGGGTTAAGCGATGAAAATTGCATCTCATCTGGAGGCACGTGCGCACTCGTGCGTGCGCGATAAGCGTGCGTTGCAAGCACAGGCGTGGCACCCATTGGCGCGTGGCACCCATTGGCGCGTGGCACCATTGGCGCGTGGCACCCATTGGCGCGTGGCACCCATTGGCGCGAGGCACCCATTGGCGCGAGGCACCCATTGGCGCGTGGCACCCATTGG
>PEWQ01000107.1 GCA_002780065.1 Candidatus Hydrogenedentes bacterium CG07_land_8_20_14_0_80_42_17 | reverse complement strand
CACGTTCTTTGACGCGTGGCGTCCATTGACGCGTGGCGTCCATTGACGCGGAGCGCCTGTGCCTCCAAGAAAGAAAAATTGCTTTTTCGCCTATAGCCTCTTAAGTATCGTCTCTTGCCTATCGCTTCTTCAGATGATACCCTCCATCTATGACACGATTTGGAAGATACGGTGGAATTTATGTTCCGGAAACTCTCATGGTTCCTATTGAGGAATTGACAGAGGCATTCGAATATTTCAGGGCAAATCCTTTATTCCAAAAAGAGCTTAATGAATTGCTGAGTACTTATGCTGGAAGACCCACACCTATAACATTTGTGCCGACTTTTTCTGACAAGGTTCAAGCAAAAGTTTATCTCAAGCGAGAAGATCTTTTACACACAGGCGCGCATAAACTCAATAATTCGCTCGGGCAGGCGCTTCTTGCAAAGCGGATGGGCAAGCGCCGACTGATTGCTGAAACAGGAGCAGGTCAGCACGGAGTCGCGACTGCGACTGCTGCGGCTCGGCTTGGAATGGAATGTGTTGTTTATATGGGCACTACTGATATGAAGCGGCAGGCGCACAATGTTGTTCGTATGCGTCTTTTAGGCGCCGAAGTGCGCCCCGTATCTGCAGGCTCCAGAACATTGAAGGACGCAATTAATGAGGCACTGCGCGATTGGGTTTCGAATCTTGCGTCTACGCATTATTGCCTCGGTTCCGCGCTTGGTCCTCATCCATATCCAACAATGGTTAGAGAATTTCAACGTGTGATTGGTGACGAAGCGAAGATTCAGTTTCGAGAAATGACGGGAAGATTGCCTGATACTGTCGTAGCATGCGTTGGAGGCGGCTCGAATGCGATTGGGATCTTTACTGCATTTCTTAATGATTCGGTGAAGCTGATTGGAGTCGAAGCCGGCGGTCGCGGAACCGGCAGGGGAGAACATGCCGCTCGGTTTATGTTCGATTCAGATCCGCTTAATCATATTGGAGTTTTGCATGGAACGGAAACTTTTCTCTTACAAGACGAGGATGGAAATATTCTCCCGACGTATTCAGTCTCTGCAGGACTCGACTATCCCGCAGTAGGGCCTGAACATGCTTTTCTATTCGAAACAAAACGCGCAAGTTACAGCAGCATTTCCGATGACCTGGCAATATCCGCTTTCAAAATGCTGACGCAGACGGAAGGAATAATGCCTGCGCTTGAATCTTCGCATGCCATTGCTTACGTGATTCGAGAAATGAAAGGCTCAAATGAGTTCATACTTATTAATTGCTCCGGTCGTGGTGACAAAGACCTTTCGATTGTAGAAGATTGGATGAAGGGACATGGTGAGTTATGACGGTCATTAATAACCGCGGCGTTAGCGCGATAGAGTCTGCATTTGAACGAGGAAAAATTTTAATCCCCTATCTTGTTGCAGGTTTTCCTGACGAAAAGAGTTCTTTAGAGTGCATGAAAGCCGCGTTCAATGCAGGAGCTGACATGCTGGAAATCGGAGTTCCATTTTCGGATCCTATTGCGGATGGAGCCGTTATTCAACATGCTCAGGACAGAGCTCTCCGCAATGGAATGACACTTCGTAAAACTTTAAGACTAGCGGCCGACCTAGCGGCCGACCAAAAAAAAACCGTGTCAAAGCCGCTTATTCTCATGTGCTATTACAATCCTATTCTGCATTTCGGAATTGAACGGTTTGTTGATTCTGCTTTGGAATCCGGTGTAGATGGAGTAATCGTTCCGGATCTTGTTCCTGACGAAGCTGAACTTCTTATTGAATCAGCTCGAAAGAAAAATTTCGCAACAGTTTTTTTGGCTGCGCCGAATAGCTCTGAAAAAAGACTGCGTTTGATATCAAAGAGCTCGTCAGGATTTATTTATGCCCTCGGTCTTGAAGGCGTTACCGGCGAGAGAGATAAAATGAGCGATAAGCTTTCGACGTTCGTAGAAAATATTCGCTCAATTGATAAATCTGAAAACAAAAAGGCTCACAGAGTAGGAATTGGATTTGGAGTATCGAAGCCTGAACATTTTAAAATGCTCTCTGCGATAGCTGACGGCGTAATTGTAGGGTCGGCTGTTGTTCGAAGAGCGGAATCTTCTCCCCAGGCTGTTCGGGAATTTATCGAAGAGTTAAGAAGATGAAAATAAAACCTAAGTCTTTGCATACAATTAATTTTCGAAATAAAATAAAGCAATTATGAATATTAACGATTTTCTTCCAACAGTTCCTATTTTTAGCACGCTTGAGCCCGAGGAATTAGCTAGTGTAAAACCATTCATCGAGAAGAAACTGCTTCAGGAAAATTCTGTTCTTTTTGAGGAAGGAGATCCGGGCGATGCTATGTTTATTGTTGCTGTCGGCGCGGTAAAGATAATTAAAAGCATTGATGATAATAAAGGAAAAGTTGTTGGAACATTTTCTGAAGGTGATTTTTTCGGAGAACTTGCTCTTCTCGACGGACAGCCTCGTTCTGCCGGCGCGGTGGTGACAAGAAGATCGGTAATCTTGAAGATTGGTTTCGACAATTTCCGGCAATTGATGAATAAATCGTCGTTTGCCGCATTGAAGATAATTAGCCAAATAGCATGTCATCTCTCTATTCGCCTGCGAACCACAAACCTGAAACTCGCGGAACTTGAAAACGAGAAATTGTTGAGAAAATGAATTTGCGAAAAAATAGTTTATTTTTTTATTCTTTCTTTCTTTGCCTTTTTGCTGTATTCGCACTTTCTTGCCGTGAAACGGTTCGAACTGCGGACGACTATTATGCCGCTAAGCGCTATGACCGCGCTGCTGAGGAATACAGGCAATTCATAAAAGACAACCCGAAACTTTTGTCTCTTCCGAATGCGTATTTGGGACTTGCGTGGAGCGAATATCAATTAGGAAATTATCCTGAAGCTGAAGGAGCTGTGGCAATTCTAATGACTCGCTATCCTGGACATTATCTGGAGCCTCAGGCAAGATATCTAAAGGCGCATATTCTTTTTGCTCAAAGAAAATTTGTTGAATGCTCGGAAGAACTCGAAGACTTTTTATTGAAGTTTCCTGATAATTCTTTAGTGCCTGACGTCAGAGTTTTATTGGCGCGTTCTGCGGCGGCTCAATTACGTTTTGCTGAAGCGGCAGATGAATATAAAATATATCTTGAACGCTACGGAAACGGGCCTTACGTGCCTGCGGCTTTGATTGGGCGAGCAAAAGCGCTCGAAAAGTCTGCAAAGTGGCAGGAGGCTGCGGAGACATTAGAAGAGTTTATTAAGCGATTCCCGAAACATCTCGAGCGGCCGCAAGCTATGCTCGATCTTGCGCGGTATAAAATGGCGTATGCTGATTACAGTTCAGCCGAAAATCTTTTGCTTGAACTAATTAATGTCTACTCAATGCCTGACTTGACTCTTTCCGCTCAGAAAATGCTTTTGGATATTTACGATGCCGAACGAAAAATCGATGACGCGGCGAATATTGCTAGAAATCTTCTCGGTCTCATCGATCCGCGAAATGATACCGAAGCGGCAAAGCTTGTATTTAGATTGGCTCAGTATCATGCGGCTCGAGGCGATACATCTGTAGCAAGAAATTATTTTCGAAGAATTGCAGAGCGAATGGACTTTGATTCCGCAAAACACGCATACGCACTTTTCTGGCTGACTATCGATGAGATGTCGCGAGGCAATCGTGAAGAAGCTCTAGCTTTCGGCGAACGCTTTCTCTCGCTTTATCCGTCGAATCCCGAATATGAAAAAATAGACAGAATTATCATAGATGTATATTTTTCTGCCGGCAGGACTGCAGACGGCGCGGCGAACTTGGAAACGCTTTTGAAACGAGAATGGTCTACTGCTGCACCTAAAGATTTCTATCGGCTTGCTTCTTCATACATCGATTTGAAAGATTACAATTCGGCGATGCGAAATGTTGCTGAAGGTTTGAAACGCTCCGAGCGAGCCGGAGATACGCCTTCGATTCTTTCAGGGCTTTATCACTCGATGATACTTAATAATCTATTGGGCAATTCTGCTAAAGCTGTCGAGTCGTGGTGGCGGCTGAAATCTATTTCAGAAAATTATGTCACAGTTTCCGAAAAAGTATTTTGGGATGATATGGAAGAGCAATTCTATCGTGAGAACAGAATTACGCCTCAAATGCGCGAACGAAGTCAATTCAGTGAAGAAAAGCAGAAAGTCAATGTTGAAGGCTTTGAGTGGAAACTCGGCGATATCTCTGCTATGAAACTTTCCAATTCATTGTTCATGACTTTTGCATCGTCAACTCAAGCTAATCAAGATTTTGAATATGCTCCGAAAAGTTTGACGAATTATATCGATGAAATGGTTCGCATGCACGATTTCGATAACATCCCCGACACATGGTATCCGCTGCGCTCAAGCATTGGAGCTGACTGGATTGTTCATGGAAGAATTACCGGAGATGAATATGATACGAACATTTTGATTCTCGATTTAAGATTATTGCGTGTCGATTATGAAAAGATTTTTCCATTCGAATATAGTTACAAAATCAACCTTTCAGAAGAACCGACTGTTGCTTCGAGAATCGTAAGAGAATCGATTGACCGCATGCGTACATATAAACCGAGCAGATAAGCACAAGCAGCAGTTAAGAAATTAAGTTGGAGGGCATTGATTTGGTCTTCTCTGTGCGCTCTCTGAGAAAAACTTCTATTGCACATTATTTGCCATTAATATTTTTTCTGATAATATCTTAATATGAATTGGTTTCAGAGAGTTAGATATCGTTCTCGCAGAATAGCGAAAGAGGAAGCGGTGACCGGGCTATGGACTAAATGTCTCGGCTGCGAAACAATGCTTCCGAAAAATGAACTGAAGGACAACCTCTTCGTCTGCACCGTATGCGGATATCACCACCGCATTCCCGCTCGGCAATGGATAAAACTTTTATTAGACCCGAATACATTTGAGGAGCACGATGTAAGGATGATTTCATGCGATCCGTTGGAATTTGTTGATGAGAAGCCTTACAAGATAAGGTTGGACGAATCCAGAGCTAAGGCTCAGGAACGCGATGCAGTTATTACCGGATATGGAGATATAGACGGAAGAAAGATTGCAATATCTATTATGAACTTTGAGTTCATGGGCGGCTCGATGGGTTCTGTTGTCGGAGAAAAAATTGCTCGGCTTACAGAAAACGCAACTCGAGATCGAAGACATCTCGTAATTGTGGCAACCTCCGGCGGAGCACGTATGCAGGAGGGAATTCTTTCTCTTATGCAGATGGCTAAGACTGTCGGAGCCATCTCGAAGCACAAAGATTCGGGACTTCTGTCGATTTCGATTTTAACTGATCCGACAACAGGAGGAACTACGGCGTCCTTTGCAACCGCAACAAATTTAATTATAGCTGAGCCTGGGGCTTTGATTGCTTTTGCTGGCCCGCGTGTCATCGAACAAACCATAAGACAAAAATTGCCTCAAGGTTTTCAGCGTTCGGAATTTCTTCTCGGGCACGGTCAGCTTGATATGGTCGTAAAGCGAAACGAGATGCGAAAGACTCTCATCCGAATCTTTAAATTTGTTGATTGAAAAATTAACTTTGAACTCTCTTCTTAGGCTTGAGCAAAGAATCGAGCGGGGCTGGAGACTCGGACTTAATGGAATGCGGGCTTTGCTCGATAAACTCGGTAGGCCTGAATTCCCTGTAATACTTGTTGCAGGCACAAATGGAAAGGGATCGGTCTGTTCAGCTTTACATAATTATTTTCGGGAGCGAGGTTTCAAAACAGGCTTGACTACTTCGCCTCACCTTTGCGATATCAAAGAAAGAATTGTAATAAACGGCGCGCCCATTTCTCAACCCGACTTTGAAAGAATATACGAAAAGATAGAATCTCTCGACGATCAGCAGGCGACTTATTTCGAGACTCTTTCTGCTATGGCGATAGAATACTTCAAAGAAGAGAAAGTTGATGTTGCGATTGTAGAGGTAGGGCTTGGCGGCCGATTAGACGCATTCAATGTGCTCGATCCTGTTCTCAGCGTTATTACATCTGTCGGGCTTGAACATACTCAATGGCTCGGAGATACATTGGAGAAGATTGCCGTGGAGAAGGCTGGAATAGTCAGGAAGGGAAGACCGGCAATTTTGGGAACAAACCTGCCTGCTTTGAAAAATGAGTGCAATAGAATCGGAGCTGAATCTCATATTGTGAAATACAATTTTGACTCTTTCCGAAATTTGAATATAGAAATTGCTGTCAAATCTGCAGAGCTTTTTTGCAGAACTCAGAATTTAAAATTTGAAGAAGACTTCTGCCGAGAGGCATGCAGCAGGGCAAATTGGCCAGGTAGGTTTCAGATTATTCAATCGAATCCGACTGTTATACTCGATGCCGCGCACAATCCTCACGCCGCAGAGGCTTTGCATAAATTGCTTCTGCAGTTTTCTGAAAAAAAAATAGTGGCGCTTGCCGCATTCTTAAATGATAAAGACCATCAAAATTTTATCCGAATTCTTGACGACCGTGTGAATCAATGGGTGATTACTGAGGTAAGTAATAAGCGAGGCTTGAACGCTGAAGAAGTAAAAGCGCCAAGCTCCGCGATAAAAATTTCTAATCTTTTTAAAGCTTATGAAAAAGCTTTATCTTTAGTTGATAATGAAAGCATACTTTTAGTGACCGGTTCGATTTATTTACTCGGAGAATTTTTGAAATTGAAATACGGCGAGAACTGCGGCCCTTTCCCGCCTGAAGGAAAGATATAAAGTCCGAAAAAATAATTTTGTATTTGAGTTATCATCATGTAATCTTTCAATATGTCAGATCAAGGAATAGGAAAAGGTTATTCATGGAAAATTGCGAATAGACCTTCTTTCAGCACATTGCAAGTCGATTTTACTTCTGATGGCTCAATCTATTCTGAAGCAGGCTCCATGGTTTATTACTCGAATGGCCTATCGATTGAAACAAAACTGCATGGAGGTTTTTTTGGAGCGCTCGGTAAGATGCTCTCAAAAGAAAGTTTATTTATTTCGCAATATCGAGCCACCTCGCCGGCTAAGCTCGGTCTATCTCCTACTATGCCCGGTGACATTGCTCACATACCTTTAATTGGAAATACTATGAGACTTTCTGCCAGTGCGTTTCTTGCCGCTTCTGAAGGAATAACAATTTCGACAGTTTACGGCGGATGCAAAAGTCTTTTTGGACGCAGTGGTCTTTTTATTTTAGAAGCTTCAGGAACAGGTGATCTCTTCGCTTCCGGCTATGGAATCATTTCCGAAGAAACAGTGAAAGGCTCTATGACTGTGGATACTGGACATCTTGTGGCATGGGAACCTTCTCTAACTTATAGAATAAAAAGAGTCGGAAGTTGGAAATCAACTTTATTATCCGGCGAAGGACTTGTAGTTGAATTTTCTGGAATGGGGAAAATATTGATCTGCTCAAGAAATGTTTCTTCATTAGTTTCATGGATTTCTCCATGGCTCCCGGCGTGATGCGATGAGAAAGATTTCAATTCTGCATAAGCCGGCCTACGCGATGGCTAGAATAGAGCTTTCACAAGGAGAATCATTTCTTGTCGAAGCAGGCTCGATGGTCTCAAAGAGCGCAGAAGTTTCTCTTACCCCTCAAAAGGTGAAGAGAGCACGTTCCGGAGGGTTATTGGGTGCGGTAAAGTCTATGCTTTCCGGAGAATTTTTTCTCATCAACAAAGCTTATTCAAATTTGAATGGGCACATTCTTGTAGCTCCTACTCAAATCGGAGACATCATCGAGCACACATTGAAAGGCGGCTTGATAATTCAGTCAGGTTCATTTTTAGGGTGTGATGACGAAATTTCTCTTGATGGCGAGTGGCAAGGCGCGCGTTCTTTTTTTGCCGGCGAATCGCTATTCATGATGCACGCACGCGGACAAGGCTCGGTCCTCATGAATTCTTTCGGTGCGATTGATGCACTCGATTTAGATGGAGAATTTATAGTCGATACCGGTCACATTGTCGCATTCGAACCGTCTCTTTCTTACTCAATTACAAAATTCGGTTCGTCTTGGCTCGGAGCATTCTTTTCCGGAGAAGGTTTAGTTGCACGTTTCAGCGGAAAGGGACGGCTTTACACTCAAAGCCATAATCTCAATGCGTTCGGAAAATTTGTTGGTTCGCTTTTACCTCCGAGGTCATCATGAATATAGAAATTATCGGCAAGCCTGACTTCTCGCTTGCAAAGGTTCTCCTTATTTCCGGAGAAAGCATCTCTGCAGAGAGCGGCGCTATGGTTGCAATGAGTTCAGGAATTGAGATAGATACCGGAATGCGCGGTGGAATATTCGAAGCGGCAAAGAGATCATTGCTCGGCGGCGAAAGTTTCTTCATGAATACGTTTACCGCTAGGAACGGCGGAATGGTGCTGTTGGCTCCTGGAGCTCCTGGAGACATAATTAATCTACCTTTGAATGGCGAAATATTTGTTCAAAAGGACGGCTATCTTGCCGGTTCTCCTAGCATAAAAATTGAAACTAAATTTCAGGGACTGGGTAAAGGACTGCTTTCAGGTGAAGGTTTTTTTATTTTGAAATGTTCCGGGTCCGGAGTTTTGCTCTTATCATCTTACGGTGCAATAGAAGAGATTGAAGTGAACGGAGAATATATCGTCGATACAGGGCATATTGTCGCATTCGATTCTACTTTGAATTATTCAGTCGAGAAGTTAGGGAATTGGAAGGCAACTATATTGAGCGGAGAATTTTTTGTATGCAGATTTAGCGGGCACGGAAAAGTTTACATTCAGAGCAGAGCAGTAAGACCGTTTGCACATTGGATTCATCCGTTTCGGCGTGTAAAATCCAAAAACGATTAAAAATATTTAATTGGCAAGGGCAAATTTTATTAATGCGTATTTATTTTTTATTGAATAAAAATAATCATGAATAATTCATCTTCAATATCTATCAACGAACTCTCAAAACAAAAAGATTCTACCGGCGAGTTTAAACTCCTGCCTTTAATTCTTGCGCTCGGGCTTGGTGCTATTGATACAATGGTTGTTGCTCCTCTCCTAAATTCCATCGCAAAGGATATTGATGTCGGAGTCGGAACTGCAGGATTACTGGTGACTTCTTATTCTATCGCTTCTGCTTTGGCATCTCCGTTTCTTGCTCCGCTCTCGGCGCGGTTCGGAGCGCTGCCGCTTTTAGTCGCAGGTATTTGGATTCTCTTCAGCGGCACCACAATATGTGCTGCCTCTCCAAACTTCTTTGTATTGCTATTGGGAAGAATAGTTGCCGGAATTGGCGGAGGGCTTGCTATGACAATGTGCCACGTCTACGTGGCTCAAAAAGTCCCTTATGAAAAACGTGCTCAAGCGGTCGGTTGGCTCGGATCCGGCTTCTTCGTTTCAGTAATAATCGGCATTCCTATCGGCGCATTTCTTGCTGAACATGTCGGTTGGCGCTGGACATTTGGAATATTATCGCTCGTGACTCTTATCGTTCTGCCATACATCAGAAAAATTCCTCCCGCTCCATGCGGTGACGACTTTAAAATTAAAGATTACAGCAAAATAATTAAAGCAAAAGGTGTCATTCCTGCATTCATGGCATTCGGAACTATGCTTGCAGGTATTTCTTGCGTTACTACTTATATCGGAGCATGGCTCGAACTCGACTTTGGTTTGACTCCAAGTCAGGTTGGACTCGTCTATATGATCGCCGGTATCGCGGCTCTCTTCGGAGGACCTTTCGGCGGCAAAGTCAGTGATTCGGTCGGAAAAAAACGCGTCGCCTTTATTGCAAATGTTGTTATGGCTGTATTGGTCATGAGCATTGCAAAAGTTGAGGTACTTTATTTAGCTGTAATAATTGTTGTCGGAATGCATTTCACAGGTTCATCTAGATTCCCTTCGATGATTTCAATGCTGGGCGAAGCTGTGCCTTCCAATATTAGAGGACCGCTTCTCCTCGCAAATCACTCTATTATACTTCTAGGAGTTTCAGCCGGCTCATATCTCGGAAGTCTCTTCTTTGAATCCAGAGGTATGCCGTCTCTCGCAATTATTGGCGGAATTCTTAATTTCTGCTCGGCATTCTTCGTTCTCTTTATGTTCGATCCTCATACAAAAAATCAAATTATCGAATCGCAAGAACCTGCTATTTTGTAAGGATGATTTTTTTTCGCGTTTATGATATCTTCTTTCAATGAATTTCAAACTTACATCTTCATTCGAAGCGTCAGGCAACCAAGCTAAAGCTGTAGATTCACTTCTTGAAGGGCTGAATAACGGAGAAGACAGACTGACTTTGCTTGGTGTAACCGGAAGCGGAAAAACATTTACTATGGCAAAAGTAATCGAACAATTAAATCGCTCCGCATTAATTCTTTCTCCGAATAAAACCCTTGCCGCGCAACTTTATGCGGAATTTAAAAACTTTTTCCCTGAAAATGCAGTCGAGTTTTTTGTCAGCTATTATGATTATTACCAGCCTGAAGCCTACATTCCTCAAACTGATACTTACATTGACAAAGATGCAATGATAAATGAGCGAATAGACCGCCTGCGGCTTTCCGCTACAACTTCACTTATGACAAGGCGTGATGTGATAGTTGTATCTTCTATTTCTTGCATATACGGGCTCGGAGCTCCGACGGAATATTCTAAGATGACGTTGATCTTGAAGCGAGGTGAGGAAATTTCCAGATCCAGAGCAATTAAGAAACTTGTCACGATGCAGTATTCAAGAGGAGAAGATCTTTCGAGAGGCACTATGCGGCTTCGAGGTGAAATACTCGAACTCCATCCTTCATATCGCGAGGATGCTTTTCGAATTATCTTTTTCGGAGATTCAATCGAATCGATTCAGTCGATCTCTCCGCTGAATGGAAATGCCACAGGTGAATTTGAAAATGTTACGATCTATCCGGCTAAGCATTTTGTTCAATCCGATGATTCGTTGAAGTCTGCTGTCGAAAGAATTGAAGCGGAACTCAATGAAAGATACCTCGAACTTCAGTCGCAAAAAAAGATACTCGAGGCTGAGCGTTTGAAACAGCGGACAAATTACGATCTGGACATGATCCGTGAGATGGGATATTGCAAAGGAATCGAGAATTATGCCAGGCATCTCACAGGCAGAAAAAAGGGTGAGCCTCCATACACTTTGCTCGACTATTTTCCTGAAGATTTCCTTGTCTTTATCGATGAGTCTCACGTTGCAACAGGCCAGATCGAGGGGATGTATGCTGGGGATAGATCGCGGAAACTCACGCTGGTTGATTTTGGATTCAGGCTTCCTTCTGCGCTTGACAATAGGCCTTTGAAGGCTGACGAGTTTTATTCAAGAGTCAAACAAGCCGTCTTCACTTCTGCAACACCCGGCAATTACGAACTGAAAATATCTAAAAGAGTAGTTGAACAGTTGATAAGGCCGACAGGACTCGTGGACCCTGAAATTGAAATTCGTCCGGCAACCGGCCAAGTTGATGATCTCTTGAAGGAATTGACGTTGGCAGTTGAAAAGAACGAGCGCGTGCTGGTGACGACTTTGACTAAGAGAACGGCGGAAGAGCTGGCGGGTTTTATCGAAGACAAAGGGTTCAAGGTCGAATATCTGCATTCGGAAATAAAAACTATGGAACGTATCGAGAAGCTGAAAGCATTGAGGACAGGTGAGATTCAGGTTCTTGTCGGAATCAATTTATTGAGAGAAGGACTTGATCTTCCTGAGGTGGCGCTAGTTGCAATTCTCGATGCGGACAGAGAAGGCTTTTTACGATCTGAAAAAAGTTTAATTCAGACAATGGGCAGAGCCGCAAGAAATAGGACCGGCAGGGTTCTACTTTATGCCGACAACATTACAGGTTCAATTACGCGCGCTGTCGAGGAGACTCGCAGGCGTCGACAAATTCAACTCGAATATAACGAACGGATGGGCATTACTCCGCAGAGTATTTCCAAACCGATTGAGTCGCTCGATGTCTTTTCGGTGGATCCGCTTGAAAAAGAACTTATCGATGACGCCGATTTGCTCCCGCGCGAGGCAAAGCTTCTTTTGATTCAGTCTTTGGAAGAGGAGATGCAGAATGCGGCTGAGACATTAAATTTTGAACGCGCGGCATATTTGAGAGATAAAATAGAATCGCTCAAAGGAAAAAAAACTAAAAAGAAGTGGAAGAGATGACCGAGTCGTTTTCGATAATTGCAAGGAAGGGAAGAGCGCGCCGCGGAGTATTGCGGACAAAACACGGTGAGGTTCAAACCCCCGCTTTTATGCCTGTAGGCACAATTGGAGCCGTAAAAGGCGTTGACTCGTCGGATTTGAAATCTGCTAATGCTGAAATTATTTTATGCAATACATATCATCTCATTTTGAGGCCTGGCGCAGAAATGATTTCTCGTAGGGGAGGTCTGCATAATTTTATAGGATGGGATAGACCCATACTTACTGATTCAGGCGGATTTCAAGTGATGTCGCTTTCTTCTTTTAGAAAACTGGAAGAAAAGGGCGTGACCTTTACCAGTCATCTGGACGGAAATAAAATTTTTCTTTCGCCTGAAGAGGCATTGCATGCTCAGAATTTGTTCGCCTGCGATATTCAAATGGTGCTGGATGTCTGCCCAAAATCAGATGCAACTGAAGATGAAATCAGGCATTCAATAAATCTGTCTCATAAATGGGCGGAAAGATCCGTGGACTTTGAAAAGCCTTCAGGCATTCTCAGATTCGGAATAGTGCAAGGCGGATTCGATGAAAAGACTCGCATTGAATCCGCAAAGTTCATTACTCAACTTCCTTTTGATGGATTTGCAATCGGAGGATTATCTGTCGGAGAACCTGAAGATGTTATGTTCAAAATGCTTGAAGTTGTTCTGCCGCTTTTGCCTGAGGACAAACCCCGCTATCTTATGGGAGTTGGAAAGCCGGAACAAATTCAACGAGCAGTTGAATTGGGAATCGACATGTTCGATTGCGTAGAGCCGACGAGAATTGCGAGACACGGGACATTGTGGAGCTCAAACGGCAAGATAAGAATTGCGCGAAAAGAATATGAGGAGGACGATACGCCTGTAGATTCCTCGTGCTCTTGCCTTCTATGCAGAACCTATTCTAAGGCGTATCTACGGCATATCTACCGTATCGGCGAACCTCTTTATATCAGGCTGGCGAGCCTTCACAACCTGACTTATATGCTCAATATGATGGAAAAGTTAAAGGCTTCATATTAACGCTTTGACACTTTCGAGAATGTGTAATCTTAATTTGAATTTTAAAAATTGCTTTCTTTATTTTAACGAATAATATTATTTTATGATGATAACTTTATTTTCAAATTCTATTCTAGTATCTGCGCTCGTCGCTCAAGCTGAGCCGCAGGAAGCAAGCATCTGGCCTTCAATATGGATGATGGGATTAATTATTCTTGTCTTTTATTTCATTGTCATTTCTCCTCAGAGAAAAGAAGCAAAAGCTCGCGAGAATATGCGTAACAAGCTTCAGAAAGGCGATGAAGTAGTGACAGTTGGAGGCATGCACGGTCAGGTTTACTCGGTCGATAAAGATACCGTCACTTTACGTCTTGGTGGAAAAGTTGAAATTGATTTTGACAAGAGCGCGATAAGAGACATTAAGAAAAAAGCTCAGTCGTAAATGTAGAATTATTTTTCCATGTTACATTAACTTTATATGAGCTTGAATGAATCTATCACAATATATTTTGTTTGCTAAAGTCATAACCTAATGCCTGCCCCCTTTTCCTTTTTATTTTTTACTTATTTTCCCATACAATTACTGCAATGAATAATTTCTACGTTATAGCATTAGTCTCTTTTTTTATTTCGCTTGGGCTTTCTTCGCTTTTTGTTCCGGCTATCGCTATACTTTCGGAAAAGATCGGGTGGATTGATCTTCCCGGCGGCTTGAAACGACACAAAAATCCAATTCCTTACGGCGGCGGCATTGCAATTATTCTCGGTATGCTTTCGGCATTTTTTCTGAGCAATCTTTCCAGCCAAAATTATTCCGAAGGCATCGCCATAATTATCGCTTCCCTATTAATTGCTGTTGCAGGAGGCATAGATGATTGGAAGCCTATGCGCATTCTTCCGAAATTTCTTATTCAGACTCTAGCCGCAATAATTCTTGTCGGCATGAACCTTCATCTCAATATTAAATACCTTTCGCCTTCAATAAATATAGCTCTGTCTTTGCTATGGATAGTGGGAATAACGAACGCAGTTAACATTATTGATATCATGGACGGGCTCTGCGGTGGAATTTGCGGCGTAGCTTCACTGACTCTTGGAATTATTGGATTGATGACCGGAGATATCACTCTCGCCGTTCTCTGCATTTCTCTTGCAGGCTCAATAACCGGATTTCTCTTCTTCAATTTGCATCCCGCAAAAATATTTATGGGAGATGCCGGAGCTCAGTTCATAGGATTCGTTCTTGCCGCCGCAACGATTAAAGGCGCTTATACGACGTTCAATAATATTGCGATCTTCGCTCCGATTCTAATTCTGGGGATACCCATTTACGACACAATCCTCGTCTCCTTTTTTAGAATAAAGAAAGGCAAGTCTCCGTTTCACGGCAGTCCTGATCACATAGCTTTAAGAATGGTCAAACTTGGTTTTTCAGTTCAGAATACAGTCAGAGTTCTAGTCGCAATTTCTTTTCTTCTTTCTGTTTCCGCCGCCGCCGCTACCATGCTGGAGTTTATCCCGGCAGTGATTCTTTATTCGATTGTATTTTTTGCCGCTGTTATAGGAGCAATTTATATTGCAAAGGTAAAAGTAGAATGATAATTGGCGTCACAGGCTCTATTGGAGCCGGAAAAACAACTTTTTCGAAATTCCTCAATAACGCCATCAGAACTTTGACTAATGAAAATATTTTACTCATTGATGCAGATGAGGTTGCAAAGAACTTAATAAGTAATTCGATGCAGAAAATAGATAAAGAAAAACACGATTCAAATTCTATTGCGGTCAAATTAATTGAAACATTCGGTGCGGAAATTAGAATGCCGAATGGAACTCTTAATCGCACTGAACTTGCTAAACGCGCATTTGATACTGACGTTTCTGCTCAGGCTTTGAACAAAATAGTTCATCCTGCAGTTATTGAAAAAATCTTGTCTATGACCTCTGATACAGGTTTTTATATCCTTGATGTGCCGTTGCTTTTCGAAAGCGGATTGAATAAAGAATGTGATAAAACTATAACCGTCACATCAGAAGATTTCTTGCGAAAAGAGCGTTCCGGCCGTTTTAAAGACTTTGATACGCGAGATTCAAGACAATGGCGCAGTGAAAAAAAATCAATGCTTTCCGATTATGTAGCTGTAAATAACGGGTCCCTAAAAGAACTGGAAATTCTTGCTGTGGAAATTGCAAAAAAAATTGTGAAATAAGCTGAATGAATTGATAACATATTCTAGTATGATGGAGAACTATGATTATTAGAACGCCAAAAAGATCGAGAGGCGACATGATGATTGCCTTGAATAAAGAAAGAATTATTGTAATTGCAATAGCTTTATTCAGTTTGGAAATCATTACGCTTCTCATAGGCTTTGCAGTTGGACGCTGGTTTTTTCCTTCTCCGCCGGTCACAACGGAAATTGTAGAGGTGCCTCAATCAATCGAAGAAACTCCGGCAAAACCTTCTCAGCCTGCTGAATCAAATCTTCCTTCAACTTCTTCTGAAAAAGTAATACCGATTCAGCCGACAGTCACTTCCACAAAGCCGGCGCCTCCTCCTAGCCCGCATACGAATCAAATCTCTTCGCCAAATCCGCAAAAGCATTATGCAATTGTTGCAGGCTCGATTCCAATCGGAGATACTCCTGCTCTTGCCCGCGCTGAAGCCGAACGCAAACTGAATGCTCTTAAAGTTAAAGGTTTCAAAAACGCAAGAATAGAAGAGGTAGAAATTCCAAACAAAGGAAAATTCTTTCGAATCATTGCAATGGAGGCAGATTATCCTTCCGCCACTGTTGCTCAAAACGATATTAAAGCGATGATACGCAGAGGTGAATTAGCATCGGCATTTTTACTGGAGGTTAAAAAATGAGTTTGCTTGTTGTAGGTTCTGTTGCATTTGATTCTGTTAAAACTCCGCACGGCGAGGCTGATGAGGCGCTCGGCGGCGCCGCAACTTTTTTCAGCGTTGCGGCTTCTCTGCTTTACAAACCAATTCATTTAATCGGAGTCGTTGGCGATGATTTTCCTGATGAGATAGTCAAGTTGCTCGAAAAACGCGGTATCGACTGCAGAGGCCTTGAAAAGGCAAAGGGAAGCACTTTCAGATGGAAGGGCCGCTATGAGGGAAATATGAATACGGCTGTGACTGAAGAGACTTGTTTGAATGTCTTCGGTCAATTTCAGCCGAAAGTTCCTGAAGAATTCAAAAAGCCGGATTATCTTTTTCTCGCTAATATTGACCCTGATATTCAGCTCGATGTTCTAAGACAGGTAAAAAGGCCTCGAACTGTTGCGGCTGATACGATGAATTTTTGGATTAGTTCAAAGCTTGATTCTCTGAAGAAATTGATGGCGGAAATTGACTTGATGGTTTTGAACGAAGGCGAAGCTGAAATGCTGACGGGTAAATCTAATTTGATATCTGCGGCGCGCGAGGTGATTCACATGGGGCCGAAAGTCGTCATCATCAAGAAAGGCGCTGACGGAGCAATGATAGTTGACAGTTCACATATGGCGCATGTTCCTGCATTTCCATTGGAAACTGTTATGGATCCAACTGGAGCCGGAGATTCTTTTGGCGGCGGACTTATGGCGTCACTAGCGAAAGCTGAAACTGATCATACTGATTTCCCTGCTATTCGAAAAGCCGTTGCAAACGCAACTGTAATTGCATCCTTTAACTGCGAATCTTTTTCGATCGAGCGGATTAAAACTGTGACTATGAAAGAATTCGATGAGCGGTTGAAAATTCTCAGAGAATATTCAAGTTTTTAAATAGAGGTTAATTTACGCATGAGCAAAACAAAAAATAAATCGCTTCGAATTGGTTTGGTAGGTTGCGGAGTTGTAGGCGGTGGTGTAGCTGAAGCTCTGCTCTCTAAAGATAAACCGTGGAATAATGTGCCTGACAGTCCGAATCTGGAATTGGTGCGTGTTGCTGATATCAATTGGCCAGCGTCCGCAAAACTCGGAAATGGAATCGTTGTTCCAAAGTCTCTAAGAACATCTTCAATAGACGATATAATTTCGGACCCGACAATCGATACTGTTATTGAGCTTATTGGCGGAACCGGCATTGCGCAGGATGTAATAATCCGAGCAATAAAAGCGGGGAAGAATGTAGTCACTGCGAATAAAGCGCTTCTTGCAAAACACGGCAAAAAGCTTTTTCTCTTAGCAGGCCGCGCAAAAAGAGAAATCGCGTTTGAAGCCGCTGTAGCCGGAGGAATTCCCATTCTGTCTGCAATTCGAGCGGGACTTTCAGCGAACAAAATAGAAACAATTTACGGAATTCTGAATGGAACAACCAATTTCATCCTCACAAGAATGACTGAGACAGGATGCACTTTTAGCTCTGCTCTGCTTGAAGCGCAAAGGCTTGGTTTTGCCGAGGCAGATCCTACTTTGGATATTCAAGGCTACGACGCCGCGCACAAGATTCAACTCCTTACTGCGCTTGCATTAGGAATAAACGTGGATATGAAAAATATTCCCGTTAGAGGAATTCAAGATGTGAGCGATATAGATATCAGTTACGCAAAACAGTTGGGCTGTAAGATAAAATTAATCGCAAGCGCAAAAATTACTCGAGCAGGAATCGAGATTGAAGTTGCTCCGACTTTAATTTCAAACGCGCATCAACTCGCGTCGGTTAATAATGAAATCAACGCTGTTTTTGTCGAAGGCAATATGGTCGGCCAGCAGATTTTTGTCGGAAAGGGAGCAGGAAGATATCCTACCGCTTCGGCTGTAATATCTGATTGTCTCGAATTAGCTTCAGGCGGCGGCAGAAAATATGTTGATTGCATGAATAATGCGAAATCAATGCTCACTGTTCCAAAGGAAAAATATGTTTCAGAATTTTATCTGAGAATTTCTGCATCCGATAAACCCGGGGTTTTAGGAACTGTAACCGGAGTATTAGGCAAAGAAGGCATCTCGATTAAATCTTGCGTTCAGCTCGAGTCGAATGAAGTTGGAGCTCCGGTCCCTATTGCGTTGATGACTCACAACACTTCTCTATCAAAAATTGAAGCGGTAAAAAAACGCATCGATGAGCTTTCTGTTATTAAAGCTAAAACCGTCTTCTTCTCAGTGATAAAATAAATCAATGTCAGGCAGAAAAGTTTTCCTCATTATCGATGGAGCATCGGACGATCCTATAGATCAACTTCATGGCAAAACTCCTCTCGAAGCCGCGTATAAGCCCAATATCGATAGACTAGCAAAAATTGGTGAAGCGGGACAATTATGGACAATCCCCGATGGTTTGATTCCTGGAAGCGACGTCGCCAACCTCATGCTTCTTGGTTATGATCCTACCGAGTTTTATACAGGCAGAGGACCGCTCGAAGCTGCTTCGATGAATATTGAGCTTTGCGAAGGCGATATCGCCTTTCGAGTTAATACAGTATCGATCTCTGACGACAACAGAATGAAAGATTATTCTGCAGGACATATCTCAACTGAAGAGTCTCGAAAAATTATAGAATCCATGAAACCTTTAGTTGATTCGCTCGGAGGAATGCTTTATCCCGGAGTGCAGTATCGACATTTGATGAGACGCAGAGATGGTTTTGAAATTAGAACATTCCCTCCTCATGATTTCATCGGTACTCCAATAGCGGAACTTATGCCCGGCGGTGTTATTGGAGAAATTGTCAATGAGTCCAGAAAACTTTTAATTAATCATCCTGTAAATATTAGGCGCAGAGAAAATGGAAAGAATACTGCAGACGCGCTTTGGCCGTGGGGGCAGGGGAGAGCGGTAAAACTTCCGACGCTTAGAGAACGCTATGAGGCAAAAGGCTCTTTGATCTCCGCAGTGGATTTGATTCGAGGAATCGGAGTTCTTGCAGGTTTTCGCATTTTGAAAGTTCCGGGAATTACAGGATATTTCGACACAAATTATCGCGGCAAAGGTGAATTTGCAGTTGACGCTTTAAAATCCGGCGACGATGTAGTTGTCATTCATGTCGAAGCTACGGATGAAGCTGGTCACGAGGGTGAAATTGATGAGAAAGTTAAAGCTATCGAAGCCGTAGATAAGGAGATCGTAGGCAAACTGCTAGAAGAGATATCCGACCTTGCAATTGCGATTACGCCTGATCATCCCACTTACTTGAAGACCGGCAAACACGGTTCTTCACCTGTGCCATTCTTATTTGCTGATACTACAAAACCGGTCCGCGGCCCCGAGCTCTATTGCGAAAGAACCTCTTTGGTCAAACCGATAAAAGGATCAATTCTTTTCGACAGACTGATGAATGCGTAACTATTATTTAAGGATTTACATAATTAACGTGGAGGGAGATGGATTCGAACCATCGAAGGCGTAAGCCAGCGGGTTTACAGCCCGCCCCATTTAGCCACTTTGGTATCCCTCCAGAGCATTTCAAAAAAAGATGAGGTTGAATTATCTAAAATTTTTCTGTTCTATGCAATAGTTTCCTATTTTTTAAAATGCTTATGCTCATATTAAGGTTTAAGATAAAATGACATAACACTGTCGGCACCGTTCCGTTCCACTAACATGTGTATTTCGGTAGCGCTCTTCATCTTATTCCACACCTCTGTGCTTCGTTCAAGTGAATCGAGCTGTTGCCCGTTTACTGCCTTTATTATGTCGCCTGGCTGTATGCCCATCTTTTTTACAATAGTGTTGTCAGCTACTTTCATAACTCTAAACCCAATGATTTTGCTTTCTCGAACTTCAGGCAGTATCTGCGTCTGCCCGAGCAGTTCCTCCGCAACACTTACTGAAGCATTAATTTCGGAACGTGATAATGCGATTCCAGTTTCAGTTCCATTTGGAGCTGTTTTTACCTCCTGAATTGCAGGCCCTTCGTTAGACATTACTCCAAGATAAAGCCGACGTTTTCCATGAGCTCCGATTAAAATTACCGCATCGTTTTCAACTCTTGCTAAATGTTCAGAAGAGCCGAAAATTCTATCACCAAGCCGAACCAGAACTGCAGAATCACCGGCTTCGTTCTTAATTATTGCCGCGGATTGCCGGCCTGAGTTTATTACTCCAGTTAAAAGATACTTTCCGAGCGGCTCTGCCGCAGTGTTTATAGGAACAATTTTTCCAACAGCATCATTTTCTTCTTGGACCTTGAAGAGATTGATATCGCCTTTCAGCGTATGCTCGAAAGGATTTATTGAAAAGATAGAAGGCTGAAATTTTGAATCAATAAATATTTTTCGTGTAAGTTTGAATGCAATCACCGCAGAAATAAGAACAGCAATTGCAATTCCCATAAATGCCGCTGAAAATAATGTTTCAAACTTTTTCATGGTAAAAGAATAGAGGAATATTTTTTTAAGTCAAAAGGCTCTTGACATCAAATTTGTGTCTGATAAATTTTCGAATTCTGAAAGGAGTCAATTATGGCAACAGCAATTTGTGAAATATGCGGTAAAAAATATGGAACTGGGAATAATGTAAGCCACTCGAACCATAAGACGCATCGACAGTGGAGAGCAAATTTGCAAAAAATCCAAGTTAAACTCGCTAATGGCGGAGTTGTATCGGCTAAAGTCTGCACGAGATGTATTAAATCTAATCGTATTGCTAAAGCTTAATTTACAATACCAAACTGTAAATTTTAAAGTATTATTTTCTATTTATCTTTGAATTTTATTTAACTTTAGATATACTCCTCAAGATATGTTGGATTTTGGTTTTGAAATACCGCCTTTTGGCGTTACCCCTGACCGAAGAATGGTTTTTCTGCATAAGCAATTTGCCGATGCTTATTCTGCTCTGGAAGATGGAATCTTATCTGGAAAAGGATTCATCGTTGTAACCGGTGAAATTGGCGCAGGCAAAACTACTCTTCTTAGAAGCTTTCTTGCTGACGAGCATCCTGACCTAGAAACTGCTGTTATATTGAATACCGAGCTCGATGCCGACGGACTTTTACGAGCCATTGCCGAGGACCTTGGAATTAAAATCAAAGAAACTTTTGATAGGAAAAAGATCATCGATGCGTTAAACTCTCATCTACTCGATACGTTCTCGAAAGGGAAACAAACTGCGATATTCATCGATGAAGCTCAGAATCTTAATTTTGAATCGTTAGAGGTTCTTCGAATGCTTTCTAATCTCGAAACTGAAACTGATAAACTTTTGCAGATAGTTCTCTTCGGGCAAAACGATTTGAGAGATACACTTGCTAAGCCTGAACTGCTTCAACTACGTTCCAGAATTGCTGTGCACAAGCATCTCAAGCCGCTCGAGCTTAATGAAACAAAGAATTATATTATTCACCGCCTTTCAGTTGCTCAGCCTTCTATTCCTATCAACTTCACCGATGCCTCAATTAAGCGGTTACAGAGGGCTTCGGGAGGAGTTCCTCGCGTAATTAATATTCTCGCCGGTATAGCATTAGATGCGGCTTCAGAAGAAGATGTTTCTTCTGTTGAAGCTGAACATGTGAGAATAGCAGAAGATGAATTCAAGTATCTTGAACCTCCTGCCGCAGTAGATAAAAAACCGTTTCGTTTCTTGACTGTCATTGCATGGATTCTAGTTGTTGCAGTGATTGTAATGATTGGATTGAGATTTAGAAAACCTGAAACTTTTGTTCAGGTTCAAAGTCATCAAATCGCAGTTGCTGCTTCCGAAACCTCAAAGGTTATAGCGCTCTTTTTAAATGAAAATGGAATCGCCTTGAAGCATGATACTTCGGTGCTTGATTCTATTCGTGAATCTGCTCTTGCTCGTTCATACGGGCGGGAGTGGGTAGAAATACCTTCCGATATGAAACTTTTGAATGCTGTTGGACTTCCGGCTCTAGTTCCGATCGGTCGAGAAGGAAAAAGATCCTTTGCTGTTTTAACTTGGACGGATACTCAGGGTATTGCCAAACTCGTTCGGGCAGAAGGCAGTCTTCTTCTTTATGCTGACGAGATTGCATTAGATACCGGCGCGTCTTCTTCAATTCTACTGCCTCTTGATATCAAACTCCCTTACTTCATGATTGGCGATCAAGGAGAGGCAATTTCAAAATTGCAGCAGGCATTAACTTCTGCCGGATGTTACAATGGCGAGCTCAATGGAATTTTCGATTATGCTACTCGAGACGCTGTGATAAAATTCCAAGTTGAGAATAGACTGCCAATCGATGGTTTGGTAGGTCCTTGGACGGTCGGCTCATTTATAAGCAAGGGATTGTGGCAAAATTATTAGTGATCAATTTTGATGTTTTTATCGATCACTAATGAACATTTTTTATTTTATTGAGAATCGAATTCTTGCTTTTACAATTTGGCATGGAGTTTGCTCAATATTGAACGAGTAATAAATAGTCCGTCGAATAAATGGATAATAAATTTTGGAGGAATGGTATGACACCGGCAGAGATTACAAAGCTAATTAAGGAAAAGAATATTCAGTCTATTGACTTCAAGTTTCAAGATTTTCCAGGGCTATGGCAGCATTTTTCCATTCCTGTGCATGAAGAATATTCGGAAGAAATATTTGAAGAAGGATTGGGATTTGATGGTTCATCGATCAGAGGATGGAAAAAAATAAATGAGTCGGACATGCTTGTTATTCCCGATCCTTCAACTGCGTTTATCGATCCGTTTTTTGCCTGGCCCACTCTTTCTATGATTTGCAATGTGGTAATTCCTCAGACGAAAGAAAGATATGAAAGAGATCCTAGATCGATTGCTCAAAAAGCTGAACAATATCTCAAAGCGTCCGGTATTGGAGACACATGCTTCATGGGACCTGAAGCGGAATTTTTCATCTTTGACGATATACGATACGGTCAAAATCAGCGGGAAGGTTTTTATCACATAGATTCCATCGAGGGTCAGTGGAATACAGGCAGAGAAGAAAGCCCTAACCTAGGCTACAAGCCAAGGTATAAAGAGGGATATTTCCCTGCTCCGCCTACTGACAAGCTCCACGACCTCAGAGATGAAATGGTAAAGACAATGATAGAGTGCGGAATTAAGATCGAAAAACAGCACCATGAAGTTGCAACAGCGGGCCAGGCTGAAATTGATATCAGATTCGATTCGCTCGTCAATACTGCTGATAAGCTGATGCTCTTCAAATACATAATTAAAAACGTCGCGTACAAAAATGGTAAGACAGTTACGTTTATGCCTAAACCGTTGTTTCAAGATAACGGTTCAGGAATGCATACTCACATTTCGATTTGGAAAGCAGGCAAGAATCTATTTGCGGGCAACGGTTATGCAGGAGTTTCTGAACTTGCTCTTTTCTTTATCGGTGGAATATTGAAGCATGCTGACAGCTTGATAGCTTTGACAAATCCCACAACGAATTCATACAAACGCCTCGTGCCGGGTTTTGAGGCTCCGGTAAATCTTGCATACAGTCAGATGAACCGTTCAGCGGCGATACGAATCCCAATGTATTCCTCAAACCCTAAAACAAAGAGAATCGAGTTTAGATGCCCTGATCCTAGCTGCAACGCCTATCTAGCATTTTCAGCAATGCTTATGGCTGGGATGGACGGAATCGAGAAAAAAATTCATCCTGGCGAGCCTCTGGATAAAAATATTTACGATCTATCACCTGAAGAAAAGAAAAATGTTCCATCAACTCCAGGCAGTCTCGATGAAGCGCTGGAAGCGCTCGATAAGGACCATGATTATTTGGCAAAAGGAGATGTCTTCACTGAAGACGTAATTAAGGCATGGATTGAATATAAGATGAATGCTGAAGTGAATGAGCTTCGACTAAGGCCTCATCCGTACGAGTTCGCTCTCTACTTCGATCTCTGATTTCTATCACAGTTTCTCAGCCGATGGAGGGATTTGAACCCCCGACCAGTGGTTTACAAAACCACTGCTCTACCACTGAGCTACATCGGCGATGTGGAAATTAGATTTATTTTTTTGCATTTTGTCAATTGTCTTCTGCATCAACATAGGAAATTATTTCTTGAAGGTTGCTTCTTTTTCATAATAATTACATTATTATGCGAGTATTAATTGCAACTACCGAGTGCCAGCCGTTTGCATCAACCGGCATTCTAGGAGAGACTATTTCGCTTCTTGCAAAGGCACTTTACAATGAAGGCGTCGATGTACGAATAATTATACCGCGCTATCGAAGAATATCTACTGAAGGTCTTGCAGATATTTTGGGAGGGCTTCCGGTCCAAGTATCTTCCAAAACAGTTTACGGAAGAATCTATGAAGGAAAGCTTCTCGACAAAATCCCGGTTTATTTTGTTGACCAGCCGGAATATTTCGACCGTTCAGAATTATACGTTGAAAACCTAAAAAATTATTCGGACAATGCCGAGCGTTTCATTTTCTTTTCGCGCGCTGTTGTCGAATTCGTAAGCAAAGATATATTCAAACCGGATATTCTTCAATGCAATGATTGGTTCACAGGATTATCTCCGGTATATTTGAAGACCTTATACTCCGATACAATTCAGAAAGTCAAAAGTGTGATGACAATTCACAACATCGAGTATCAAGGCTTGTTCTGGCATTGCGATATGCATTTGACGTGTCTTCCATGGTCGCTCTTTACATTTGATAAGCTCGAGTTTCACGGCAAACTTAACCTTTTGAAGGGCGGCATAGTGCATGCTGATGCTGTGACTACAATTTCAGAGTCGTATGCTGAAGAAATTTTAACGAAAGAAAAAGGCTGTGGGCTTGACGAAACTTTGAGACTGCTTGGAAATCGCTTTGCAGGTATTCCGACTCTGCCGAGTGACTTACAGAAAAATCCATCTGATGTTGCCAAAAGATATATCAAATTATTTACAAAATTGCTGAACGATTGACAAAGAATGTTATTCCTTCTTACGAATGATGACGGCATAAGCGCAAAAGGCCTTATGCTTCTGGAAGCGCGTTTGCGCCAAGATTATGAAAAAAAGGGGAGAGCGCGAATAGTGACAGTTGCTCCGCAATTTCCTCAAAGCGGGGCTTCTCGAGCACTGACCGTTTATCGCCCTCTACGCTGTAATGAGATTGAAAAGGATAGATTTCAGATCGACGGCACACCTGTCGATTGTGTTCATTTTGCATTAAAGCTTTTGCTTAAATCCGAAGTCACATTTCTTATTTCAGGAATAAATAACGGACCTAATCTTGGAGATGATATTGCGTATTCAGGAACAGTTGGCGCGGCGCTCGAAGCTGCGCGCATGGGAATTCCTTCCTTAGCGCTTTCGCTTGTTTTCGATAAAAAAGAAATTCCAGATTTTTCGAACGCTGTAGAGTTCGGAATAAAAGCGGCGGAACTAATGATATCTAATCCTCCTCAAAAAGGTGTTGCAATATCGGCAAATATTCCTCAAGGAAAAATTAAAGGAATAAAAATAACAAAGCCCGGCAGAAGAATTTATTCTGACCGTATCGAAGTTAGAAAAGATCCGTTCGGAAAAAATTATTATTGGATGGCCGGCGACGGAACTCTTTCAGGAGTAAATGATCCTGGAACGGATTTTGAAGCGCTTAATTCCAACTGTATTTCAATTTCACCTCTCGACTCTAATTGTTTTGCGTCATATACTGAACTGGAATTATGGAAGAACTTATAGCCAAATATGAAGAAGGAGTAGAGGTAATCCGCGCAAAAGATCTGAAAGGCGGAATTGCTTTGCTGGAACCTCTTCTAAATTCCGCTATAGATTTTGCGCGCCGTGAGCATGCTCGCATGCTGATCGGTTATGCTTACAGCGATCTGCAACAGTGGGATAAATCAATCGAATATTTTAAGACTGCTATGCTGAATGACATCGAATGCCTTCCGGCGAGAACTGCTCTGGGGCATTCATATATTATGACGAAAAGATATGATGATGCGCTTGAGGCTTTTCGAACTGCGGTTCAACTTGCGCCTAATTCCGCTCAGGCTCACCACGGGCTCGGTTGGGCTCTTTTGGAAATAGGCAAAGACCTCGATGAGGCTCTGTATCAGATTCAGGAGGCTTTGAGAATAGAACCTAATTCGGCGGCAATTCTTGATTCTTTAGGTTGGGCGCTCTATAAGATGGGTGATATTGATGAAGCGACGAAGCAATTAGAAAAAGCGGTAGAGATCGATCCTGATAATAGAACCATTCTTGAACACCGAAAAGTCATCAGGACTGAGTCTAAAAAGAGAGCAGAAAGAAAGGATGATAATGAGTAAAAAATTAGTAATTATTTTAGCTGTAATTCTTTTTCTCGCGGCGGCGGTTGAATTCATAGTAATTCTGTTTCTCGGCGCTTCAAAACTGAATTTAACAACCGGTGAAAATTCTGTAGTAGTAATTCGGATTGATGATGTTATTTACGACGCAAAAAAATTCACTGATAGGATTGATCTCTATAAAGACCGTGATGATGTCAAAGCTGTCGTTCTCAGAATTGAGACTCCAGGCGGAACTGTCGCCGCATCGCAAGAGCTAACTTCTGCTGTAATTCGATTAAGGGAAAAAGGCAAGATTGTTGTGAGCTCGATTGGAAATGTCGGCGCGTCAGGCGGATATTATGTTGCAAGTCAATCCGATATCATTGTGGCTAATGCAGGAAGCATTACCGGTTCTATTGGTGTTCTTATGGAACACTTTGATATTAAACAGCTTGCGGATAAGCTCGGCATCAGGTTCGATGCAATTACCTCCGGACCCATGAAAGACGCCGGAACTTATACCAGACCAATGAAACCTGAAGAGCGAGCAGTGCTGGAACTCGTAATCAAAGACGCTTACAGGCAATTTTTTGAAACTGTAATAGATGGCCGTCGAGAAGCAATTGCAAACTCTGTGGGAGTTCCGGCTGATGATACTGCGGCTGTTGAGTCAGCTTTAAAAAGAATTGCTGATGGAAGAATTTTTACCGGAGCTCAGGCAGTCGAATTCGGATTAGCAGATGAAATCGGTGATATCGATGATGCAATTGAAATCGCATCTAAAAAAGCCGGCATAAAAGGCGAAATAAATGTTATAAATGATAATCCTAAAAGTGCTTGGAAAGAATTCAAAAATGCTTTTGGAATGGCCGGAAAGGTATTTTCAAACCCTTCGACTATGTTTGTCTCGACCGGCGGGCTTTGGTATTTATATCGCTGACTATGCCTATAATTTCTTACAAGGGAGTTACTCCTAAAATTAATCCCAGCGCAAGAATCTTTGAGCCGGCAGTTATAATCGGTGATGTTGAAATAGAAAGCGAATCGTCAGTTTGGTTTAATTGTGTTGTTAGAGGAGACGTGAATCGAATCAGAATCGCGGGGTAATCTGGGTGGTAATCTGGTAATCTGGTAATCTGGTCTAATCTGGGGACACATAACTTAATTCATTTAATCTAATCTGGGGACACATAAC
>PEWQ01000084.1 GCA_002780065.1 Candidatus Hydrogenedentes bacterium CG07_land_8_20_14_0_80_42_17 | reverse complement strand
CAATGAAAACTGCTCTCTGGGTTCCAATGTAAAATGTTCCGCAGATGCGTCTCGATTTGTCATACGGTAATGCCTTCTGACAATTCCGTTATTGCCCGCAAGCATTCCGCACGCCTCGATTGGCGCTTCCTCTCGAGCGTGAATGATCATTCGATTTAATATCGTGATAGGAATTTTCATCTTTCTGCTTTTTCTCCTATTCTTCTAAATAATCTCCGTGAGAATAAATCACTCTGCGTTCTTCAAATCGCAGACCTGAGCCTCTTCATCATGCAATTCCGTTATCGTCGGCTCTTTGCCGCATATCGGACAATTCGGATTTCGCTTCACCTTCACTTCTCTGAAAGAAGTATCGAGCGCATTGCAAACCAACATTCTGTTCGTCAGTAATTGTCCATTGCCAAGTAAAAACTTTATTGCCTCGAGCGCCTGCAAAGTTCCGAACAGACCTGCCACTCCCCCGATAATACCTGCCTGAGAGCAAGTAGGCACCATATCCCGAGGCGGCGGCTTATTGAAGATACAGCGAACGCATGCCGACTCGTAAGGCTTAATTGTCATAGTCTGTCCGTCAAAACGCAGGATGCCTGCATGCGAAAATGGTTTTCGCGCTAGAACGCATGCATCGTTAATCAAAAACTTCGCAGGAAAATTATCAGTCCCGTCAATTACAAAATCGTAATCAGAAATCAGCTCGGCAATGTTTGATGAATTTACAAATAAATGATGCGTCTTCACTTCAATGTCGGGATTCAGCGAGGTCATCTTCTCTTTCGCTGATTCCACTTTTGGTCTGCCGATGTCGGACGTAAAATGAATTATCTGCCTCTGCAAGTTCGATAGCTCAACATTATCTGAATCGGCGATTCCTATTCTGCCGACACCTGCGGCAGAGAGATAAAGCGCAGCTGGAGAGCCGAGTCCGCCTGTTCCAATGACAAGCACTTTGCCGTTAAATAATTTCTCCTGCCCTTCGATCCCAACTTCTTTCAAAAGAATATTTCTGCTGTACCGCTCTAGTCTTTCATCTGTAAGTTCAATCATCAGCTCAACCCCTTTTCAATATCATCTATCAAGTCCTCGACATCTTCAATTCCAACCGAAAGCCGGATAAGAGTATCGGGCACTCCCATCTTGGCCCGTTCCTCCGGAGTATATTCGCAAAAGATAGTCGATGCAGGATGAATGACAAGCGTCTTGTTGTCGTTTATGTTCGTCGCACGGCGAATAACATTTAACTTGTTCATGAACTCAAAGCATTTTTCCTTGCTTTCGAGTTCTATGCAAAGAATGCCTCCAAAGCCGCGTGGAAAGAGTTTCTTCGCATTTTCATGCCACGGAGACGACTTCAAACCAGGGTAATTTACTCGGCTAATTTTAGAATGAGTTTCAAGAAATTTGGCAATGGCGAGAGCATTGGCGGCAGAGCGTTCAACACGCAGACTTACAGTCTCAAGTCCCAGACTTTGGAGATAGGCATGATGTGGAGCCATGCACGCTCCGATGTTTCGATAAACCTCGCGGCGTAAATAAAGAATGAGAGCATGAGGGCCGTAGCGTTTCGCCCAATCAGCCAGCTTGGAATTTCTTTCCCAATCGAAAATTCCGTTGTCGATAATTAGTCCTCCTACAGAAGTTGCTCCGCCTGAAATGACTTTTGTCGAAGACAGCACTTCCACATCGACTCCGAATTTTTTCGAATCGAAGAGATATAAAGAAGTCACAGTCGTATCGGCAACGACCGGCACTCCGCGTCTGTGAGCAATTTCAGCTATTGCTCCGATGTCAACGACTTGAAGCTGAGGATTTGTAATTGTTTCTAAAAAAACCATTCCGGTATTTTCGTCAATGCTTTCATCAAGCGTCTTGGGTTTTTCAAAATCAACATATCTCACTTCAAGTCCCCACGGTTTGAGTGTGCGTTCAAAGAGCGAATATGTATTTCCAAATAAAAATCGGGAGGTCACAACATTCTTTCCGGATTTGAGAAGAGTAAGCACAAGATTCGAAATTGCCGCCATGCCTGAAGAAACTGCAAGAACTCCATTTGCTCCACTAACCCGCTTCACTCTGTTCTCAAAATCTTCAACCGTAGGATTCGAGATACGTGAATATGAATGTCCCGGTCTCTTTCCTTCGAACGCCATTTGAATGTCCTTTGCTGTTTCGAATTCGAAAGCGACATTATCGTAAACAGGACTTCTTAAAGTTCCGTGAGGATCTTTGTGAGATAGCGGAGTATGAATTGCGTTTGTGGTAAAGCCCTTCATCTTCCTCCTCCCATGAAATAAACAAAGTCAATCGAATCGCCATCTTTTAATTTTTTAGAAATGAAATGCTCCGAAGGCAAATACTCTTCGTTTAATTGCACCATCACTGTCTCTGGAGATTTTAC
This sequence comes from Candidatus Hydrogenedentes bacterium CG07_land_8_20_14_0_80_42_17, assembly GCA_002780065.1. Classification (GTDB taxonomy): domain Bacteria; phylum UBA8481; class UBA8481; order UBA8481; family UBA8481; genus UBA8481. Next base: position 29,831 of record PEWQ01000084.1, on the reverse strand, counting down.
TCCTTCCGACAACATAATATCTGAAACAGACAAATCGGTTCTGTCTATCTCTTGGGCATCTCCATTCAGAAAAATCTTCATCAACCAACCTCCGGTTTTATAATTCGATACATATTTATCGTTAATCTACATTATGTCATCAGATAAATAATGTTTTGTCAATAGGAATAATGATGATAATTTATGAACTCAAGTGATACTTATCACTAAATAATAACGGCATATAAAATGCCTCGTAATTCATGTTAAATCAGTTATTAATATCTAATATTCAGAAATAGCAGGAAATTCGATGAGTTATACCAGCTATACACTTTTCGATATTTTTCTTATTCCCGATCAAGAATAAATTTGTTTTCGCACGAGTTATTCCCGTGTATAAAATCTTCCGTGTTAAAAGGTTTGCTCCTGTTTCAAAAGGTTCTTGTATGAATAATGAAACATTCTCGAATTCCGAACCCTGACTTTTATGTACAGTTATTGCAAATCCTGTTTCATAATTTCTTAGAGACTTCAGCCGAAAAAATTCTACAGTGTCACTGCGAATAAACGCCGCCAGTTTCTCATCTTTTTCACCGTTCAAAATAATTCCTCGGTCACCGTTGAAGAGTTCATTTCTGTAGTCGTTCTCGAGTATGATGATGGGAGTTCCCGGCGGCAATAAATTTCTTTGTCCCTTATCCCGCCACGAATCCAGATACATCTGCATCATGTAATCATTCAAATTTCTTCTTCCATGTATTCCTTCATTGTAAATTGACAACACCTGAGACCTCACCGATCTCTCAATTAAATCTTTAATCTTTTCATTCGATGAATCAATTCCATCACACCGGAGTTTATCAACCTCATCTATGTAGCTCGATTGTCCATTCCCGAAATACAATTCCATCCACTCTTTCAATATTTCAGCAATTTCTTTTTCGTTGAGCTCGGAAGAGTCAATCCAGAGCATCTTCGAAACCTCATCCTCATTCTTGATGCTTTTTGTTTTGGTAAATAGTGAAAGCAAATCGTCCGCTTTCTTTCCGTCACGTACAGCTTCTGCCGCAGGGGCGACTGCACTTCCCATGCGGTAATTCTTCTTCAATATGACAATATTTTTTTCCGTATCGCACAGCCAAGAGAAGCTCGAACCGCACCCGACAGGCGAAAGCTGATCTTTGTCTCCAATTAATATCAGTCTCGAGGAATCCGGCAAAGCTTTCAGAAGAGCATCCATCAGAAAAGCATCAATCATGCCTGCTTCATCGATTATGACGAAATCAGCATCGAGCCGAACTTTTTCGTTTCTTCCAAATGAATTCGACGATGGCGAATAATTTAAAATTCTATGAATGGTTTGAGCCTCGATATCTATCTTTGCTCTGTCATCTGAAATAACAGACTGAGAATTTCGAATGCACTCCGTGATTCTATATGCGGCGCGGCCGGTCGGAGCTCCGACTATGATTCGTTCTTCCGCAACTCCAAGCTTATGCAATAAATTTATCAATTTAGAAATGATGTATGTCTTGCCCGTTCCAGGTCCGCCGGATATCAGAGTTAATCTATTGAACAACGGAGCAACCAGAGCAGATTCCTGTTCGAGATTGCTATTCTTAGTCGAACTGAAAAACAATTTAAGTTTCTCTGAATCAATTAACTTATTATCAGGCAGAGTAGGCTCGCCAAACTTCTCCTCAAGCATAGTTCTGAAGCCTTCACTCAATCTGCTATCCACTGCCGCATAACGCTGAAACGCAATGAATTCTCGTCCGTCATCCCGATGAGTCAGCACCAGAGGTTTCATCTCTTCTGCATTATTTGAAATCAACTCGCTGTACCTGTCTCTTTTCAGTCCTTCAAAAAAATTATCGATAAGCGCCGTTGATCTTGAGGATTCTTTAATAACTTCATTGAATTTTGAGAGCAGTAATTCTTTCTGCAAAGGAAGAGCAAGATTTCCGTCTCTGACAGAGTCGAACAAAATTCGGAGAATAATTTTCATTGAATCATCGCACTGCCCTGTTAACAGAGAAAGATCTTCAATAGTTTTTTCTTCAAATAATAATTCAATTTCGGATTTCATTCTTTATTCACTATCTGTTTTGAAATACAGAACACCTGATCTCAGATCATCAGGCTTCAGTCCGCGCATAAAAACATAATACATGCCGCCAAATTCTTTCTCATATTTAAAATTTTTAATTCTTGCTGAAAACCATTTTTTTGCCGCGGATAAATAAACGTCCCGCTGAATATCATATCTATTTCGTATTATCTCCGCCTGCAACGAATCATAAGAATAATCAGCTATCAAATTAGATTTCCAATCAAGAAGGTAATACTTGCCATCAAGCCTGAAGACGAGATCAATCTTTCCTGTCATCATACTTTCCGAGCTCGATGCTTCCAGAAAATCTACCTCTGAAATTCTGTCACGCTTCGGAATCTCGGCAAGGCACTTTCCTTCTTCCAAAAATTTCACCCGCAAACATGACCAAATTATACCAGCTATCTTTTCAGTATCAGCTTCTCTCTCTTCGTTCGACTGAAAATAAATATCCTGATTTCTGATGATACATTCTCTAACTTTTTTATCAGCAATAGCGTCTCGATAATCTTTAAAAGCCATGAATCTTTCGTATTCGAGTTCTTCCATAATTTTGTGAAGCATCAAACCTGTCTTACGACCTGGCCGTAAATCTTTTTCAGAATTAGGTTCAACAATTATATTCTCTTCATATTCATCTTTTTCAAATTCAGATATTGATGTCTCTTCAAAATATATTTCATTTCTTATCATCGAAGAAAAAGAATTCATACGGCGAATTCTTTCCGACAATTCCGGCTTTGTTAACTGAATCCGGCTGAAATCAATTGCAGTTGCTTTTTCTTCCGGTATTTCGCAATCATCTAATATCATGCTTTTTGTATAACACGATTCATTCGGCAATACTATTTTTTGAAGATTATTCTTAACAAAATTTACCATAGGGCCCGGAGAATGTTGCTTCTCACATATTATCTTCGGCACATAAACTCTGAATATTGCCCGTGTGAATGCAACATAATAAAGTCTTCTCTTCTCATAATCATCCTCAATCTTTAATATTCCATCGCTGGAAGAAGACAAATCCATCGCAAGTTTGCTGACGCCTTTTTCACCAGCGTGAAAAGGAAGAGTCTGTAACTGATGTTTTGATGTGATGCCTCCTGCAATAAAAACGATTGGGAATTCCAATCCTTTGCTGACATGAATTGTCATAATCATTACTTTTGGAATATCACTCTCTATTCTGTAAAGGTCTTCTTCATCTTTTTCGATTTCATTTCTGCTGAATTCATTAAGCAGCTCATCATAAATGTCCTTCCATACCGACCTACGACCTGATAACTTCGATTCAAGGTATTCAATAACCTGTCTATAATTCGAAATTCTTCGCTCTCTGTCCTGATACACAGCCACTCGGCTGATCAATCCAGAATCGTCAATAATCTCCTGAAAAGCCGCTCCAATCGGCATAACGTCAAGAAGACTTCGCCATTTATTCAACTTTTCTTTTGCCGAATTAAATACATTTTCTTCGGCAATACCGACACCCGTTAAAGAGAAAAACGAAGTGAGAAATGCTTTTTTGCAATGAGAATCATTTCCTTGATTACTAAGTGCGGCGAGAAGATACAGGATCTCTTGAGATTCTCTTGAATGAAAGATTCCCGTTTTTTTGTACAGCATGCATGGAATATCATGAGCTTTAAAAGTTTCTTCAAGCTCATTTGCCTCATTCCATGTTGAGATTAGAACCGCAATATCACTAAGTCTCAATCTTCTCTTTATCCTCTCCTTATAATCACAAAACTCGGCAATAATGGGAGGGTCCTTCGTGATTTCCAAAATCTTCTTCGCAATAAATTCGCCGAACTGAGCTTTTGCAGCTCTTCCTGAAGAATTTATTTCGACCGCATTAAAAGAAGGATCAGAACTTTTTTTATCCAAAAAAGCATAAGGCCGCTTCTCCTCATCAGCAGACTTGACTGGAATATAAACTTTTTCTTCAAACCAACCATCAGAAAATAAGTTGTTAAAACATTCAATAAGCTGAGTAGGATGTCTATAGGTTATCGAGAGCGAATAGGTCTTACCTCCATTTTCAGAAATTTCTTTCGCCGCTTCAAAATAACTCTCGATATCAGCTCCTCTGAATCTATAAATCGATTGTTTGGGATCCCCAATTAGAAAAATTTTGTGCTCCTTGTCTTCAAGAAAAATGCTTCTAAATATACTCCATTGAATTCCATCTGTATCTTGAGCCTCATCGATAAGCACATAATTAAATCGCTCTTTCAATAGATTTTTTAAATCGGAAGAGCGTGATATCGCGGATTCCACTTCTAAAATCATGTCTTGATAAGTCATCCAGCCTCGAGAGATTTTTATAGCGTCAGCTGTTTCGCGCGTTCTCTTTATCAATTCCATATAAGATGACATTTGAAAATTTGTTATTGCCTTATGCAAACCTTCCAGCTTTGAAGAGAGCTCGGGAACTTCAGGCGCAACTGAATCAAGATTAGAACCTGATTTATTCCATTTGTCAGGAATGATGCACAAATAAGAGTTATCTTCAAAACGTCCATACGAAATAGATTTTGAAAGTCGAATAAATGATATTGCAAATTCAATCCAGCTTTTTGATTCCTGCAATTCACTACACAGAGGAGAAAGAATTTTTTCGACAATGCTTTTTCTTGATGAGGCATTGAAATTTAATAGTGAAAATCTCTGAACAAAATTACTAAATTCTTTAGTATCTCTCCATTCAAAAAGTTTTTTTATTATCTTTTGGATTTCTTTTAAATACTCATCAGGTTTTAAAAGCGAAGGCAATAAAGTTATCCATGACGGAATATATTTTTGCGATAGCTCGAGTATTCGTTCATCAAACTTTTGTCCGAATCCATAAAGCTCGAGTATCTCTTCAGAACTGCAGCCAAACAAATTTATTTCCCGCCAAAAATGAGATTTGAGTTCTTCAAAAGCATCGCTGAGCACTTGTTTATCGTCGATCAGGGTTCTATCAGGAGCAGCTCCTGTTTCAAATGGAAATTCATTCAGGATTTTATTGCAGAATCCATGAATGGTAGATATGTTTGCTGAACGAAAATTATTAATAGTTTCATCTAAAAAGTGCCGCAGTTCACCGGAATTATTTCCGGTTGCGCTCATTTCACGAATCCTTTCAGAAAGCCTTCTTCTTATTCTATCGCGCATCTCTGCGGCAGATTTTTCTGTAAATGTCACAGCTAGAATCTTTTCTATTGGAAGTCGTTTTTCGACAAGTATTCTGAGAAAAAGATTTTCCAGAGTATATGTTTTTCCCGTGCCGGCTGACGCTACAATTATGCCATTAGAATCGAGGTCGATTTCCATTGGTGACTGAATGGAAATTAATGTTTCAGACATCAATGCCGCTCCATTCAAGCAAAGGCTTCACAAGAAGCATAAATCTTGAAAGCGCATCAGAAGGCACATTCAGGTTCAAAATCAAAAGCATCGGAGTTCTAGCGCTTTTTTCATATTTTTCATATATTAATTCTATCAATAATTCTCTGTATGATTCCTGAGAATAAACAAGGTCAGATTTAAAAACCTTTTTGTAAAAAGTTTTGTCAAGCAACGCATCCCATGGTAGAAAATCATTCCAACTTGCCGTCTCATAACTTCGAATTAAATTATCCATGTATCCGCCGGCTGATTCATTTGTAATGCAAAATGAATATTTTTTCATTTTATCAGGGCAAAGAAGATTGATATCCAACTGATCAGCTAAAGTTTTATTTCCCGAAGCCTTTAGCGCAATAAAGCCGAGTAAAGAATCAAGAATATTGGATTCAATTATAGAATTAGACTGTTTACGCCATGAAAATGCTACCGTCATCGAATGGTCTTTATACTGAAAAAAAGATGGAATCGTACCTTCTAAAAACATTTTTTGATTATCAGAAGTTAAAAATTCCAGAGCCGAAAGCTGATATTTTTTTTCCGAACACATTTTTTTTAGGCCAGATCGAGATACGTTCCCGAAGACCATATCGACCGGTGTTTCATAAACATTTTTATTCTCTAACAATCCGGCAATTCTTGATTCGACTTCATTCATAATATCTAAAAAAGAAAATCGCGCAAAGAAACCTGCCGGGGTCTTTGAAGCAGATCTGAAGTTAGAATAAAGAATTTCAGTTCTATTCCGCAATCTCTCGATAAATTTTTCATCATCGATTTTATTCAGTTCATTTAGTGAGACCCTGACAGCATTTTCGACTAATTCATGTTTGATTCTGCTCTCTACTTCAAAAGGCTCAAAATCAAGCAGTGCGGAATCTTCCTTTTCTTCATAATGCTCATTAATTTCAAGTCTTGACCTCAATAGACCTTCGACCGGATTATTCAAAAAATCCTTCAGCCATGAAATATAAATTTTTTTCGATTCTTGAGACATTGATTTATTAACATCTGCCTCTGTTAAAACAGTTTGCTCCTGTGGAAGATTCAACACTTTTATTACTTCAAAATCTTCCTTTCTGAACACGCCAAAAATATCCGGAAATTTATCCGCTTCATCTCCTAAATATCGTATGCTATATGGAGATATTGGAACTTGAACGAATTTCCCATCCCAAGGAAAAATAGAGTGCAAAATCTCCGCAACTGCCGCAGAAGGAAATATTTCTCTATCACTTTGAAGGTCGCGGCATGTATAACTCAAATACAAATAATCACCTGCATTACGTATGCTATGAGCAAGTCTTGAATAATCCCTGAGTTCATAAGTAGATTTATTATCTATTAAAGATTCTGAAGAAAGATCCGGCTCCAATTTTTTTTCATTTGAAGGAAATGAATCTTCGTCCAATCCTAAAATGCAAAGAACTCTGAATGGAACTCCATGAAGCGTCTCCATATTTCCTACAGCTACTCCGTCCACAAAAATTCTTTTTGTTCCAAGCGCAAGATAATTTAATTTATCCCTTAGAAAATAAGTCACTTCTTCAATACCAAGTTTTATCCGTTCTTCACTCGCTTGATTCCATTCATCAAGCAGGCGAATCATTTTTGTTGAAGCTGATTCCTCCAAAATATTTTCTTCAGGTAAAGTCAGAAAGATTGAGGCGAGTCTCTTCAACTTTTCCGCCCACATTTTGGGCGTTAGCCGGCAATTGGAAATTTGTTCGAGTTCCTTGAAAAGCAGAGATAAAATATAGTTCAATTTCAAAACAACAGTTTCATCTTCAGTTTCGAATGGGACAAGTTCTTTGTAGCTGATCTTTTGTGCAGTCTCCTCCAGAGGTCTCGGTTCCATTATTTTCCCCAATCTCAATCTCATTAATCCCTGTTGCCATGTAAACTCTTTAAGCTCTTCAGCATTTGCTTTTTTCCGTGACGTTGCATCTAAAAAACGAAATATTCCGAGCTCACATATCAAATTTTTTATACTTACGATTTCAGATTCTGAAATATTAAATCGCGCCGAAAAGCATTTGTTAGACAATAAAGCAACAACTTCTGCCCGCGTATAATTTAAGCCGGGAAGCTCGAGCAGTTTAATAACTGCTGAATAGTAGTCGCTTTCGCGTGCGATTCCGACTTGAGCAAAAGGAATCTCAGCGCCTCTTCTTGAAAACACTGATTTCAAGACATCAGCATAACGAATTGTATCGGTGCATATAATTCCTACTTCATGAGGTTTCAAAGTTTTATCTTTAGAAAAACGATAGAAGAGATAATTTGCAAGCGTCTCAACTTCTCTCACTATGCTCGGTGCGGCAACAAATCTGATTCTGTCGCCAGTATTTTCACCTCTGCCCTTCTCCAAAGTGGAGAGAAGAAAATGATTATTGCCCGCAGATGAGCAGATATCCGAACTGTTAAAAATTACTTTAGAATCAGGATATGCCTCTGCAACTTTCTGAATCAGAAATAAATCTCTTTTCTCAAATTCCAGTTCACTATGATTCTTGCCAGAGTCATAAGAAATCGGAAGATATAAATTTATATTTAAAATTGAGCTTATTTGAATCAATGCCGGATGAAAAATAACTCCTTCATCATCTGTAGCAAAGAGATGTATTGTCGTATTCAGTCGTTTTTTTAATGATTGATTATTTTTAGCTCTTCGAATTAATTCCTCCGTCCCAGTAAAAACGCCATCTGAAAAGATGCTGTCGAATAACTTCTTTTGCGCCTTTTCTATTCTTTTAGCTTTTTTATTTGAGTCGTCAAAGTAATATTTTCCATTTCGCCAAGCACTCCAAAGCTCAGGAAAAGTGAGTGGATAATCATAAATAATATCCGCAAGTTGAGAAACGACTGAACAAAGTCGTTTCTTCCGGCCTTCTTCTTTCGCATTTATGTAATTAAAATATTCTCCATCGGTAAGATTGCTCATCTCTGCAAAAATTTTAAACAACACATCCGCCCTGGAAATTATTTTATCATTCATAGCATCCAATAATGCTGAAATACAAGATTCAATTTGCTGTGATTCAATATTTATCGCAATCCCGAATTTTTTTGCGTATTCGATTTTAAACCATCTTTGAATCTGCGGATTCCGAAACACAATTTGCGGGCTATAAAAAGGATCTTTAATAGAATTAAATTCATCTTTGATATTTTGAGAAGCAATATCAAAAAGTTTATGTAAAGAAGTCGAGGTGTGAATATTCAACAGCTTTCAACCTCCGTTTCACATAACTTTTTTTGTTTTCTCTGCCCTATTCCGCTTCTTCCCACAAAACCTCGAAATATCTTTTTAAGTCCGAGACAGAAGTCTCTTCAGAAACAATTGCATTAATCTCATGGTAGCGCCTGAAGCCTCCGAAACCCCAATTCATAGAGCCTACTGTCGCAATATCATCAACAATCAAAAGTTTCGCATGAGAAATTACATCAGATCTGTCGAACTTCACTTTTACTCCAGCCGCTTTCAAATAATCTGCTGTCTTTTTATTAAGGCTGTTGGTCTTCTCACTAAAATTACTTTCTTCTGCTCTTTCAAGAACAACTCTGACTTCAACTCCTCTACGCACCGCATCTCTCAAGAGATTGAATGCGCGAGTCGGCGGGCTCATCGGATCATCTAAGTATAAGCTGGTTCCGTACATTTGAAGATCAATACTCTTCTTCGCAGACTCAACCAATTTCATTAAGGCCTCTTCAAATGTTCTATCAAAATGCAATTCAAAATTTTCAATTCTTACCGGTTGCAATCCGGCAGGCTCACTCGGCGCCGCTCTCAAGCGCATTGCATAATCATAACAGGCATTGCCTACAAGAGAATCGTCCACTCTCATATCAGTTTCATGATTGTAGAGAATAGATTGCGGAGAAAAATTCGTTGAGCCGAACAAAACTTTTTTTCTATCCACAAGAATCATCTTTGTGTGCACTCTGGAATTCGAGTTATCTAGCTCTGCCTCGATTCCATTTCTTTCAAGATAAGGAATTGATTTATGCGAAGAATTAGGCTCGTCATCAAGCCATACTCTTACGCGTACACCGCGTTTTACTGCTCTGACAAGAGCTTTTTGGATTTTATCAACCGCTTTGCCATACGAATATTCGAACTGCACAATATCAATTTCTTCTTCCGCACCATCGATAAGTTCAAGCGCAGTCTGAAGATAATACGTATCCCACAACGCGCTTGTCTTACGTGAACCTACGCCGGAAGGAGAAGGAACAACCAACCTCTCCTGTGTTTCGCTTTGAAGATGAACTCGGCTATTGGAAGCACCGCAGGCAGTACTAACAAAGATTAAACTGCAAATTAAACTCAATATGAAATTATTTTTCGATTGTCTCATTTCGTCAACCGAGCGAGCCAATCGCACCACGATTTAATTCCATCACCTGTGCGGGAAGAGACCCGCATTAGCTCCACAGTGAATCTGATCCTATGAATATCAGTTTCAGCTCTTGAAAAATCAAAATCCGTATACGGAGCAAAATCGATCTTCGACAAAAGAACCGCATCAGCTCCGGAAAATATTTCCGGATATTTTGAAGGTTTATCCGCGCCTTCTGCTATTGACAGAACAACCACACGTTTTGTTTCTCCTAAATCAAACGCGGCAGGACAAACCAAATTGCCGACATTCTCGATAAAAAGAATGTCCAGCTCATCCAGAGAAAAATGCTCCAGCGCATGAGCAATCATGTGCGCATCTAAATGACAAACCCGTCCCGTCTGTATTTGATGCACAACAACTTTTTTTCTTGCCAAACGTTTCATGTCTTCATCGCCGGTCAGGTCGCCGGTAATGATTCCGATTCGAAAATTATCTTTCAATTCGTCCAATGTTTTCGAAAGAAGCGATGTTTTGCCGGCGCCAGGCGAGCCCAAAATATTTACAGTAACTATTTTTTTCTTCCGGAATAATTCTCTGTTCTTTGCCGCAAGTTTTCTGTTTTCTTCCAGCAGATCAAAGCCCAAATCCACTTTTTTATCATGATTGTGAATGTGTTCATGCTCGTGTTCATGCACACTCATATTTTTCCCGGCTTCAGGTTGGCCGCAACCGCATGACTCACACATCTTTTTCCTCCATTTCAAAACTCACCGCAAACATTTCGTTTCCTGAAACCAATTTCTTCGAATATGAGCCGCAATAAGGACACGCATCCAAACCCATTGTATCAGAAAATTCTTTATCGCAGTCAGAGCATTTCGATACTGCAGAGATCTCTTCAATCTTCAACGCATCTTCAGAAATAATACTTTCTTTTATTCCGACAGAAAAAGCAAACTTGAATGCTTCGACTGATACACCGCTCAAACTGCCTATCTTCATCTTTATATTAGTTATTTTTGACGCGCCTCTTTGTTTTGCTTCTTCCTCAATCCTAGCGATAAAATCAGAGGCAAGGCTCCATTCATGCATCTCTAGTTTTTCTTCCACGGCGAGACTGCGGCGCGAAATCCGACAAGTTCACTCTTATAATCGCCGTAACCAAAAGATCGAGAGGTTATTCCATAACCGTTCAGAATATCTGCGCCTAAACCTTCCCCTCTAATAACATGTCTGCTTCCGTTAGCGGGTCCTTTTGGATTCGAAATCTGCGAACTCGAATAATAATTCTCGTCATAAAAATCCGAGCACCACTCGAGAGCATTTCCGGCAAGATCTAAAATTCCATAGGAACTCGCTCCGCGGGAAAACTTTCCTACAATTCTAACTCGTCCGGTAAAATTTCCCGCTGTGCTGCGCCAAGTATTTCCCCAAGGATAACGACGTCCCGACAAACCGCGGCTAGATAGCTCCCATTCCGCTTCTGTCGGCAGACGCATCCCGCTCAGCTTGCACCATCTGTCAGCATCACTCCATTCTAAATTAGTTACAGGATAATCATCTCTGCCGCGCTGTAGCATCTGCCTCGGCAAAGGCGCAGAATTAAAGTGGCGGTATGTCACCTCGGTCTTTCCTATCCAGAACGGCGATAGCCTGACTTTATGTTGAGGATGCTCGTCATTCATTCCCATTCCTTCTGGACTTCCCATCCAGTATTCGCCTCCAGATACCAAAATTAATTCATAACCTGTTCCAACATGTTTTATTCTCTTAGGCAGATTAAGTTTAGGATCGCGTTCAGTTCCTACAGCAATAAAGCCGAACGGAACGGAAAATTCACCGGTTGTATTTGTAACTTCGTTTGTTAAACTTTCTTGAGTAATCGCAGACGGAGCCGACTTGCATGGGCACTCTGAATATGCCGAAGTCGAAAAGAAAATTAGCGCAGCACAAGGCAAGATCGTTTTTAATATTTTCATCGATAGTTCCAAACAGTTTGCCTTAATTCTTCAATAGCCTTTTCGTCCTTAATGAGACGAGTCCGTTCTTTTCTCAATAATGCAACTGCTCGCATTTCAGCAAACTGATTTCTTCTCCACTCATGCCTTTTGTTTCTATACTCCATCTGTTCAAGTTCCTCATACAAATATGCAGACACTCCGCGTGAAACAACTGTATCAGGATAATCAAGAAGCGGAATTAGTTCCGGTAATGCATCTGCTCCGATTCTATGCCTCCATTCAAACCCATGATTTTCGAAAAGCCAAACCAATACAGTCTTGTTGCCGTTCATTGCCCAGCGCGTATTCATTCGAGCTGAAAGCCACCCATCAGGAAATATTCCGTAAATAGCAGTTCCAATTAAAAAGATAGAAATATATCTACGAAGAATCCAGAAGAAATTTTTTCTTCTCCACAATTTAACAGCCATAGCAACTAGACCTGCAGTCACTATGAGCACTCCAAAAATTCCGGTAACGCGAGGTACAGTCATGCCGTTGTACCCAATGTAAATCTGAATTCTTCTGAGTGTGCCGGCCACAAGTAAAATATCGAGCAGAATCCAGACCCAAGAGAAAAATCTTACAGTCGAATTACGCCGATAGCCGGAAAGATATTCTGCCGAAGCGAATCCAATTAGAATGGTGCTGACAAACAAAGCAAAAGTCAGCCAACTTGCTCCCTGCCTTGCGTATTGAGAATAAGTAATTCCTCCTGGAATTTCCGAGCCGCCCCATAGATAAAATACATCGACCAAATTATTCAGCGCAAAAACTATAACCGTCGATATCAAAGCAAAAAGCGCAGTTATACCTGCCAGATTTTTCAAAGATGTTTCTTCGCAGTCATCGTTCTGTAACTCATTCTGGAAAACCGAATATTCAGCAAAAAACGGTTTGATAAGGCCGGCTGACACCACAGCAGTAAATCCCCACACCCACAGCCTCTCAATATCCGGAATAATTTTTCTGACTATACGTTCAAGATAATCGAAGAACCAACCGAACCAATTTGCAAGTATTGGATTAGCCTTAGAGAATATCCAACCAAAAAAAAGCACCAAAATCAGTGAAACGAAAACCGGAATGAAATAACGAATCGCATTCGAGGTCAAAGTTTTTCTACGACCGGAAATACTTTTCATCAGAAAGCAAAAATGGCCGAGCAATCGAAAAGGACTTAGAATCATCGAAATAAAGCTTACAAACAAAGCATCCAAAATATAATGATGCTCGGAACGTGAAAGAACGGCGGAAGCAAAAATAAATATCATAGGAAGAAATGCATTCCAGAAACCGATCATCCAGAAGCAGGATGCCGCAAGAAGAATATTTAAAAGTATCAGGAGAATAGCATTTGTTCTTAATTTATTTTTTGTTCCTGTAATCCATGCAAGCAAAGTCCAAAGAATTACGGCTCCAGCATAGCCCGCAGGTCCTCCGTCCCAATAAAGAAAAAAATCGGCGATGATGACGGATAAAATCAGAGTCAGAAAATCTATGAATCTAAGAGGCAATCCAAAGATCAAGTAAATAGAATTTACCACTGAGTTATTTTTTTTCGAAGCGTAATCGATGCCGGCTTCAAAAGTAACTTCATCAGTTCCATTATCTGTCATTCAGCCCTCCGAAAACAATTATGCTCCAATGAAAAGGCGATGGCAAATTCAGAATATTAAGATTTTATTCTGTATTTCAAAGTTAACTCATAATATACTAATCAAAATTTATATGAGAATTTACCAAATTTGTTGTTTGTAAAGAAAGCGAGGTTAAAAATGTTTAGACCGGAAATTAAAGTATTAGACTGCACCATTAGAGACGGCGGCTTATGCAACGACCATAAGTTCAGTCATGATTTCGTTCGCAGAGTGTTTCAGGCGCTAAAGAATGCCGGCGTAGATTATATGGAGATCGGATACAAATCTTCGAAAGATCAATTTTCACCTGACAAGTTCGGGCCATGGAAATTCTGTGATGATAAAGACATTGAACAAGTTGCCGAAGATTGCAGTCTTAAAATTTCCGTCATGGGCGATGTGGGCAGGTTTAGTCCCGCAGATGTTAAACCCAGATCCGAATCGCTTGTAAATACCTATCGAATAGCTTGTTACATCAAAGATGTAGATAAGGCATTGAAGTTGACAGAGGAATTAAAAGCAAAAGGCTATGAAACATTTATTAACATAATGGCTATATCACATGCGCTGGAGCCGGAACTTGATGAAGCACTTAGTCAAATTGAAAATGCAAAATATGTAGACGGTATTTATATTGTGGATTCTTTCGGATACCTCTATTCAGAGCAGATTCACTATCTTTCGGAAAAATACATTTCAACGTGCAAATCTAAAAAGGTCGGAATACACACTCACAACAATCTTCAACTCGCTTTTTCAAATACAATAGAAGGAATTATTAAAGGCGTAAATTATCTCGACGGCACAATATATGGAATGGGAAGAGGCGCAGGAAACTGTACAACAGAACTCTTGTTAAGTTTTCTAAAGAATCCAAAATTTAATTTGAGGCCGATCCTAGATATTATCTCTTCAGACTTTATCGATATGATGGCAAAATACCGATGGGGTTATCAAATTCCATATATGATAACCGGAAGCCTAAACAAGCATCCTAGATCTGCAATCGCAGTAATGGACAGTAAGAATTGGAAAAACTTTACTGAATTTTACGAAGCAAGAATTGCCGAAGAAGATTTGGTTTAATCATATTTTTTTCTACGGCAGAAACTTTTCAGGTTCTTTGAGCTTTCTTGGAAGATATTCGTCTATCACATAATTAAGCCCCCACTTGGCAAGTGCTTGCTGTTCGGCACGAACGCCCATTCCAAGCAGTTTGTCTATTGCTTTCTGCCATATCTTATGCTTTTTAAAAAATGGATCGTTTTTCAATGCATCACGGCCTCTCTTGATATCAACATCTTTCAAAGGATGAGTCGGCAGTTTAAAATCTTCAATGTCATCAGGAGTTACTCCGAGAAATTTAGCTCGAGGAACAGAAAAGAATTTTGAAATATGTGCGGCATTGCCTGAACCTACTTTCAATGACCGATATATGTTTGCTATGCCGTAAGGATCGCAATCCACAAAAGTATATACTGGAAGTTTTTTCTCATCAGACAAGCGTCTGATAAAACGTCTGCAAGCGCGAGATGGAACCCCACCCATATTTATTAAAATACAATCTGATTTTTTCCAGAATTTGTGAGCAGACAGCCGCTGAAACATACCTCCTGTTTCGATAGCCAGAATAAACTTAGCCTTTGTTTCAAACTCGAGATGCTCAACAGAAGACGGAATCGAAAATGCGCCGGAACCAAACGAAGTGCAATCAATTCGTATAGTTTTTTTCGTCTCCCAATCCCTATCAATAACTATCAAGCGGCCGGCAATTTCTCCGCCTTTCTCTTCCGGATAAAAACGCATTTGTTCACGGGAAATTCCGCCGACTGAAAAAAGCGCTTCTATATCGTCCATAACCGCATCGGATTCTTCTTGCGAATCAAAGCGAGCCTCCTCCCAATTTTTTGATTGGTAGTAAGCATCTCTTTTTGTCGCGAAATCATCTGTCTCCACCAATTCCTTCGACAAACCCATAAAACGCATAGTCTGGGCAAAAGTGCGAATTGTTCCGACGGTAAGAGTTCTTGTCTTCTTCTGCCTTCCTATCTCGAAATAGCCTTGCTTCTCGTCATACTTCACATTCGAAAGCGATCTAACGGGAAAAGAAATCGAAGGCTTTCTTTTTTTTGATATTTCTTTGTAAATATCCAAGGCAGATTCTTTTACTTTTTCGATAACAATTTTTTCTTTGTTGTCGGCAGTATTTTTTTTATTCATATTATCTTTCTCGACTTTTCAAGAATATCAGTAAGATTCTTCACTGTTTTGTCGCGCTCACGATCAGACAGTTTCAGGATGTCCTGAAGCGCCAGTACAAGTTGAGGAATATAAGTTTTTATATAATTTTTTTTCTTCTCCGCATCCTCAATTCTGTCCCGCTTTCGGATATGCATTCCAAGCCTTCTTCCACATTCCTGTAGCGCCAGTTTTATCTCTTTCATAATTTCAGGATAAGATGCAATCGATTCCTTGGATTCAGAAGTAAACGGCACCCAGACGGAGGCAATATGCACGGCTATAACCAGAGGTCCAATCGGAAGCGCGCCTTTGGGCTGAGCTAATCCGTAAAGTTTCCATGAAGTTCCAATTACACTTTTCGTAATCGAACAAGCAGACTGCTGATGCTGTAATGGAACCTTATTTGCAAAACGCAAAAGTTCGGCCGGCTCATCCGAAGAGCGAGTCGGGCCGCCCCATGCTATCGCCGCTTCAACAAGAAAAGAGTTGCCGCGATAAACTGCAGGCGGCCGCGAAACAGAGCTATACCAATCCGCATCAGATATCGAGCGCTTTAATCCGGCAAGTAATTGTTCCTCTCCAATCGGAGAAAGGCAGTTAGTCGGTGGACGAGGTATCTTCGTATTCTGAATTGCTCGATATATTCCCTCAGCCTGCTGACGGTTCAAACTGCGCGGCTTCATATCTTCTTTCAAACCAGACAGCTTTAAAATATTCTCTGCCGCCATCGGGCCTACTTTGCAAAATTCCGTCTGAAAAAAACTTTTTATATGCCTGGCTTTCGTTGTTTTAAGCATATCAATCATGACACCTAGTTCTATACCGTAAGGATGAGGCTTGATCTGAAGAGGCTCCACCGGCAGTGAATCTGTACTTCGTTCCCTCTTTTTTGCTTCCTCTACATCAGGAGCTTTGTAAATTAGACAAACGTGAGGATTCGCTATCAGTACCTGTTCTAGATATTCCTCAACCGATCGTTTGCCTCTTTGGAAAACTCCATCGAGTTCAATTTCAACTCGAGTCCCGTGTTCTTTTTCCCACTGAATTGTTTCATCCTTCAATACATCAGGATTATTTTTTTTTGTATCAATTTTAATTTCGAAGTAATGAGCAGGATATTTTTTACCGGTTTTTGAAGTTATTCTGCAAGGCATTCCTGTCGTCAACTGGCCGTACATTGCGGATGCCGAGATTCCAATGCCTTGCTGGCCCCTCGACTGTTTCAGGCGGTGGAACTTCGATCCGTAAAGAAGCTTTCCGAAAATTCGAGGAATCTGCGCGCGCACAATTCCAGGCCCGTTGTCTTCAATAATTATTAAGTAGCGATCAGAGCCTGTCTGTTTTATTTCAACATAAAGCTCCGGAAGAATTCGAGCCTCTTCGCACGCATCGAGCGCATTATCGACTGCTTCTTTGACAGCGGTAAGCAAAGCTTTTCTTGGATTATCAAAGCCGAGCAAGTGACGGTTCTTGGTAAAAAATTCAGCTACCGAAATTTCCTTTTGAAAGACAGCAAGCTCCTGCGCAGTCTTTCTTCTTGAGCTGGAATCTTTTTGGGAAATATTTTTTTCATTAACGAGTTCCGGCTCAGGAGCAGAAGCAACCTGAGCCGGCTTATTTGCGGCAACTTTAACCGTCTTCTTGGCCGTCTTATTTATTTTTGTAATTCGACCGGTTGCCGCATTTTTTATTTTCTTCGCCATTGGTTGCTCCGTACAATCATCATGCATTAATGCTATAAAAGAAATCTAACGAAAGTTAATTTAATATGCAAGCAAGTTTAATTATTTTTTCTCCGCGCCTTAGTGGTTGTATTCCATATCGACTTGCCTGACTGCAGTATGCAGATTCTTGCCGGAGGTGGGAGTTGAACCCACACAGAGTTGCCCCTACCGGATTTTGAGTCCGGCGCGTCTGCCATTCCGCCACTCCGGCGATAAAAACATTATACATTTGTTCAGAAAAATTGGAAGCTGGAGATTCCTAAAAATATTTCTTTTATTTCACTCTCTCAAAATATATGCTCTTTCTATGAAACGCATGTCATTCGATGGGGCAGAACGCAGGCGTTATCCCCGAACTCATATCTGTACCAACGTTCAAATTCGCAAAGGAGGATTTGTCGTACATGGCAGTTTGCTCAATCTATCGATCGGAGGCATACTAGCCGAAGCAGAAATCAGACTTATTCCTGAAGAAAATGAAGAGATATTGAAAGTTGATGCTGAAATAAACATTGATATTCCTAAATTACATCTCAGAGCGTTGCGCGGAAAAATTTTGCGAGTTTCATCTTATGGGCTCGGTTATCAAGTGGCTGTCGAATTTACGGAATTGAAGCCTGAAATTGCTCATAAAATCATCGATCGATTTGCAAAAAACAGTAAGTCTAAACTTACATAAATTTAATATCTTCCGGCTGTTCAAATAATAAACCATCTTTTCCAACAAATAAAACCTTCCCGTCTTTATCCCAGCTTCCAAGCACAATAAGCTCTCCACAATCAAGTTTCTTTCGCTCTGACCTATGAGTATGCCCGCAAACAATGATACCATCTTCTTCCATAAGTTTTTCAGCAAGACTATAATCGATTGAAAGTTCCTTCTTGCTCTTTCTAGCAACCTCTTTACTACTTGCAATACGCAAATATCTTGCAACCTTCATAGCCCACTTTCTTCCAATTGATTTAGCCGCAAAATGAAATAATCTGCTTCGACAAATACTTCTCCAAAAAAGGTATCTTAGATCAGATGTCATCAGAAGATCTCCATGCATGGCTATAATCTTATTTCTACTGCAATTTATAACAGCCGGCTCAGCAAGAATTTTTCCTCCGGTTAATTTGCTCCAACGGTCGCCGATAAGAAAATCTCTATTTCCGCGGAGAAAAAATATTTTCTTTTTTTGAAGTAAACTTAAATTTCGATAATCAGCGGAAAAATCATAATTATTTCCTTCAGCCCAAAAATCTACGAAGTCTCCCAACGAAATAATTGTAATTGACTCAGGAAGCCTTTTAATAAAATTTAAAAATCTAGCGTCAATCTCTTTAGATATGCCAAAATGAATATCAGCAATAAATACAACGTCGCCGCTTATTACAAGCTCTTTATGATTTTCCATCTCGTTTCATATAAATCTTACCTTCTTCTAAATTGAATATCCACGAAAGCTTAAAAGGAAGACAAGTTTTAAATCTATATGGACTAGCCTCTAAATCAGCAGAAACAAAATATCTCGAAGTTGGAACATGCGGCGCAGTAGACAAGCTTCCAGCCGCCACCTCATATTCATCCGTCCCTCCGCTTAATTCATCCTCAATTACTATTTCATCTTCCGCAAAATTTATTTTTCGTACCAATTTCAGCTCCCCAAAATCAGGCCTGCGAATAAAAATATTTTTAACTATTTTTTCAAACAACGAGTTTATAAAAGTGAAACGGCCAAAAATATACGCATAAATAAGGAAAAATATCTGATAGTTTTTTAATGGAATCGAATCATTAACCTTTCTTAAACGCATCGAAATTTCCATTCTTTGTTTCGAAATATAATTCACTTCATCTTCATTTAATAAAGCTTGAGTGGTATAAATTTTGTTTGAACTGTCTTTAACAAAATATCCGCTGTCGATATTCAGCAATTTCCAATTATTATTTTTGCGGACAAAAAATCTTCCGGTGCCGGCTTTTTTAAAATTCATTACAAAATAAGAATTATTTCTTGAGCTGACAACTAATCCGCTTTCATCAAAAGTTTTTATAAAGTCTAAGCTATTAATCGAAGATGAAACAAAAGTCGGCAATCCTTCAAACCTTTCAGCCGCACGCATCCAATTTGGCAGGAAAAAAAATATCATGTAGCGATCATCCGAAGTGTTCGGCGTCACTGCATTTCTGTCTTCTATTGCTTTTAAATATCTTGAAAGAATCTCTGCACTGACATTAAATCTCCCCGCTGTTGCTACAATACCCCATGGCATTAAATATCGTGTATTTCTCGATGTATACTCACCGCCTGAAGTGCCATCAGGATGAATAAGATAGTTCAAAAAATTAAGTCCGCGCTCGACAAGCCGCTCCGCCTCTTTATCATTCGACTCTTCGTAATACTTCCACAAGTAATCGATCGATAGAGAAAGATATCCTGCATCAAATCCCCCGTTTTCAAAAAACCATCCTTCCTTCGAGCTCTTCTCATTCATTAGCTCTAGATTTCTCTTCAATCCTTCTTCCAATAATTTTGACGGAGTAATTTTGTTTATATTCCAAAGTGCCGGTATGGCTCCGGCAGTATGATTCAAGACCTTATCGTCCATATTTTTCGAAAGCCATAATCCCGCTTTGAAAAGCGAATCGGAAACTTTAGATATGACTTCTTTTCGCAAATTGTCACGCAGGATAAGTAAGGATTCTGAAATAGCAAATGAAGTGAAGGCCGTCGCCACATGACTTCTTTCATACGGATACCATTCATCAAAACTGCCGTCGTCATGCTGAAGAGTCGTCCAATATAACAAAGCATCTTCTGCAATTCTTAATATTTCCGGATTTTTATAGGTTCGCGCTCCAAATATTTCTTTCGAAAATAAAAGAGCAATCGGAAAAACTCCCTGGCAAAAAGTCGATGAGGGAAAACCTGTGACTGCGCGGTAATGCCAAAAATTTCGATCAAAAGAACCTTTTGTTCTGAAAAATTCATTTCTGTTGAGAAGAGATATTAAACGGGGAATGGCTCGAATGGATTCGTCAAGAAATGGATTTATCCGCTTCGTTCCGGTTTTTTCCTCCGTCATTGAATTACACTCTTCAGGCTTTCTTGAAACTCCTTATAGTCTCGAAGGTCTCCTTTGCATGCGCTTCGGAAGAGGCTCCGACTACTACAGATTCGATCTTTGGATTTGAGAAGAGATATTCATAAGCTTCTCGAGGTTTCAGATATCCTCCGGCTAAAGAGCTCATAGCGACCAGCCTCAAATCATTTTCACGCAGGCATTTCTCATTTTCCGGAAGAGTTCTTGTCATCTGAAATCCTGCTTTATTGAACGGCGCCATTACAATAGGATTCTCGATTCCATAAACTTTAAATTTTTCCAAAAGCATAGGAGTATTGAATGTGCAATAAGCCGCTTCTGCTCCGAACTTCTTCGGTATGAACTCATGATAGAAAAGAAAAACATCTTTGAGATCAAGCCCAAGAGCGAGATCAGTCAGAGCTTGATGAAGAAATATCGCCCGCATCTTTAATCCTTTGAATAGCAGTAGCTCGAGTTCTATAAGAATCTCCATCATCTTGAAAACGTCTTTTGTCAAGAGCCCGGCTCCGCCTTTCAGCATCATGCCGATCTTTTGCATTGCACTGGCGCCGGACAAAGCATCCATTACCATATTCGTAAGTCCCTTTTCATTTGCTTGTCTGACATATTTTGCAATATACGGAAGCAAAGGGTAAATACTGATTTCATCCCGTAGTTTTGATTTCTTAATCAAATCGCAAATTGCCTCGGCTCGCGGATGAGTTGACATCATAAGTCCTGAAACTCCCAAAGACTGTGAAAACTCGATCATTCGAATAACATTTTTAACATCAGAAAAGTATTGGTCGCGCTGAGCGCCTTTTTCTGAAGAGAGATGCGCAACTCCGAAAAACTGATTATGCCCTAAAATTATCGTATCCAAATTAGGCGTCATGAGTTCACCACCTTAAATGCGCCTTTTTCTTCGGCAGACTCATATATCGCAGTAATTATTTTCTGAACTTCATGCGCCGAATAAACATCACATTCTATCTTTTCGCCGCGCTTCACGTGTTCCAAAAAGTCAACATCCTCCAAAGTGTATTGCGGACCTCCAATATCCAGTTCTACTTCTTCATGAAGTTCAGGCTTAGTCCAAGATGTCCAGCCTGCTTTGAGGTTGTCGGTCGCTTCATCCATACAAACTTTTACATAATCGTCAGTCAAAATAAGCATTCCGCGACTGCCGTGAACCTCAAACCTTGATTCAACCAGTCTGTGCCCGCGAACGCTCCACGATGAATCGAGCCATCCTTTCACTCCTGACTTCATATGAAAAATTGCATGAATAAAATCTTCGGTCGTCTTAGAATAATATCCGAGCGCCGAGGCATTCACTCCATGAGTTGGTCCAAAGAACCACGACATCAAATCCACTACATGCGAAGTCGGCCCCATCATAAGTCCGCCTCCGGATTTCGTTTTGTCATATCTCCAACCTTTTCCAGGTTTAAAAAGTTGAGACACATACAGCGAGTAATTAAAAGTTATTATGTCTCCCAACGCATTCGACGCTATTATTTTTTTCGCTTTTTTAAAGGTAGATATATACCGCATCATATATCCAACCATATTCAAAGTCGGAGTTTTATCCAGTTCATCTACTAACCGCTTTGAATCGGAAGCCGATAAAGCCATAGGCTTTTCTACAAAAAAAGGAATCTTCCTGCGAATTGCCTCTATTGCCATATCCACGTGCATATGAACAGGAGTCGTTATGAACACAGCATCAAGTTTTTCATTGTCCAGCATCGAGACATAATCAGAATATACTTTTATATGAGGCATAAGCGCTTTTAGAGAGCTCCCTATAAAATCCGAATTTTCTGAAATAGAAACAGTTTTATGTCCTTTCAGTCCATTCACAATTCCGGCGTGAAGCATCCCCATCTTGCCGAAACCTATTACACCAATATTCATTTCTGACTCCTTTCGGAATGAAATACAGCTTTATCGACGCGATATTTAATTACCTTCAACAACTGAAGAATAAATCCGAAGAAAAAGAATTGAATTCCCGTAGTCACTAGCAAAGAAACCAAAATTAATGCGGGAACGCGATTGATAAGAGGAGGAAGGTTAAAACCGCTCTGATAAAAAATAATTCCGAAATAAATAAACGAACTTAGAAAAAATAAAATGCCTAATGTGTAGAGCCACTTCAAATGCTGTTTCGATCTCAGAATCAAAATAGGCAATGTATGAAAAATATATGTAGGTATAGAAGAGACCACTCGAGATTTTCCATGCTGTCGCTTCAGCCATGCGCTGGGAAGCTCGATAATTCTAAAACCTTTCTCGTGAGCATCTATGATGGTTTCCTGAACATAGGTATGAGTCCCCAGCATTTCGAGCTCTTCAACAACTTCAGGCTTCATAGCGCGGATCCCGCCATGAGAATCTGTGTGATTTATCCCTGTGAAAGCAGAAAGAATTTTAGAAAGAACTATGGTTCCGAATCTGTTTAAGAATGGATAGTCATATTGAACTAATCCTGGTTTTACAAATCGCGAAGCAAGAACTAAATCCGCTCGGTCTTCCTGAATCATATTTATGAACTGGGGGATTTCATTAGGATCGCATTGGCCGTCGGCATCATAAGCTGCAATTATATCAGGTTGAAATTCCAATGCCGCCTTCAAGCCGAGATACATTGCAAAGCCCAATCCTTTTCCGCCGCCGTTAATGACATTCGCCCCGACTTTTCTTGCAATGACTCGAGTATTATCCGTAGAGTCATCAGTCAGAAGAATTGTCGGTCTTTCCAATCCGCGATTTTGAAAAACTGTAAATATCTCTTCAATGGTCGTTTGAATCCGTTTCTCTTCGTTTTTCGATGGAATTACAACAACTGTATTCATACTAGCGAATGATACTTTCTATAATTTTTTAAAGCTGTTCCGACTCGAAACCACTTGAGATCGACAACATTTTTACCTGAACGAATTAATTTAGATTCATCTTTGAGATTTAATTTATACGGACCTAAAACAACAATGTCCGACTCTTTAATGAGTTCTTCCAATGAATCCACCGCTGTAAGCTTTTCAGATGCAGTTTCTCTAATCTTCAAAAGCGCTTCGGTGTTGTCAAAAACAAACTGCCTTACAGACTTGCTGTAGCTTCGATTTCTAAGGTTTATCTTGTCCACAGCGCGCATCACAGAACTTTCCCTAAGATCATCCGTATTCGGTTTGAAAGTCACGCCAACATAACCTATTGAAGATGGTTTCAAAGACATCATCAGAGAGATAAAAGAATCTATTAATTTTTCATTACTCTGATCAATCGATTCTATAAGTATCGGATCAGTATTTTTTGCGCGCATAAGAGCGCTCAAAGCTCGAAGCTCTTTTGGAAGGCATGAGCCGCCGAAAGCAAATCCGGGTCTGAGGTAATAAGGCGATAAATTTAATTTTGCGTCACGGCAGAAAAGTTCCATAACTTTATCGGCATCAGAACCGTATGCCTTGCAGAACTGAGCTATTTCATTAGTAAAAACTATTTTCAAAGCGTGAAAAGAATTGTTAGCGTATTTTATCGATTCGGATGTTTTTATATCAACCGTTTGAAGCTCAACTTTTAAATCAGGCATAAGCTTCTTCAAAATCTCAGTTGGAAAGCCTTTGTTAATTCCAATCACATTTAGACTCGGTTCAAAGAAATCTTTTATTGCTGTGCCTTCACGGAGAAATTCAGGATAATAAGCCGTAAATTTCCGCTGTTTTGCAGAAAGAATTGGCAATACGAATTTGTCAAGAGTTCCCGGAGGCGCAGTGCTTCGTATCAAAAGTATGTGTCTGCCTTTCTTGTTTCTCAAAACTTTGTTTATTCGTAAAATAGTATTTTTAAGATAAGTCAGATCTACACTGCCGTCAGGCAGGCTTGGAGTTCCTACGCAAACAAGTGAAACATCTGATTCGTTTATTGCCTTTCTAACATCTTTCGTAGCAATCACAAGTTTCTTTTGAAAAACTCCCAGCTTATCCAAACCCGGCTCATAGATAGGCCATCTGCCGCTATTTATTGTATCAACCTTCGAGTCTACAACATCCACTCCGATTATTTTATTGCCCTGACTTGCCAAACATGCCGCTGTCACGCTTCCTACATAGCCAAGTCCGAAAATGCTAACTTTCATTACAAACTCCCATATATGTTGTAGTTTGCCTTAAAAAAAAATAAATGACAATTATTTAGTTAGAAGCAATTATATCTTCTCTATCTTTTCTTTTCTCGAATAAATTAGAAGAGGTTCAAAATCCATTGTGTATCTGAAAAAAATTCGATTCAAAAATCTGATTCCGGGCTCTTCATATTTAACTAATTTATATTTTTCTTTGAATGAAGGCCAATTATCCAGAAACCATGACTTGGTAACAACATATTGAGGAAAACTATCCACATCGTCTCTTGAATAATTCGGATAAATCGTCGGATGATTCAGGATATTGAAATAAGGCAAAAGTACCTGTGGACTCAATCTCTTCCTGCTCTCCGGCGGCATATTCTCTTCCATCATAACTGCCGGATAAATTATTTCCCCATTCGGAATTTTCACATCTATCCACTCTCCAACTCTGGTATACCTTTCCTCCGAATCTGCAATCATCCAGAGCGTATGAGAGCTGTACCAAACATTTGAAGCAACAATAAGCAAAGCAAGCCAAAAGCGCAAAGCGCGTCTTTTCTCCAAATAACTAAAAGCCTCAACAATGGAAAAAATCAACCAGATATGAACTCCAAACGCATCATAATGTTCACTGGCTCCCGCATCGTTCACTCCTAAAAGTGCCAATGGTTTCATATTCCACATTAGAGAAAGACTTACTCCGAAGAGTAACATCATGCTCGATGCTGTAATTACTAGAAGTGATCTTCTTTTCAATCCAAATAAAATAGATAGATACGCTGCAATAGTCCCGACAATACCTATCGAAAAAACAGGACGAATAAAGAAATAAAAGAAATTCATCAAATCGGAGTGATTCATTCGTCGCGGAGTCGACTGCTTAAAAACTTCATTCAATACTTCATCAAGCGAAAAGAGCCAATATGGATTAGAGATAAAAAATGCCGCAGCAGATATGGCCGCGAAAAAAAGAAAATATTTTAGATTCAGTGAAATATCAAAACAGCGATATTTATTCCATGATTTGTTCAGATAAAAGATTATGAACGGGAAAAGATACACGACAAAGAAATAATTTGAGCCTACACTAAGTCCCCAGAAGATTGCCGACAGCAAGAAATCCCTGCGACGAGAACTATTCAGCCACTCTATAAGGAAATTCAAAGATATCAAAACATAGGTCTGCGCTAAAATATACGGTTTGCATACGTGCTCAAAATACGTGTACACAGGAACTGTCGCAAAGAGCAGAGCCGCAAGTAAGCCGAGCCAATGCTCGTCCCGAATAAGTTTTCTTGCAATGCGATAAACCATAAATGTTGAAATTACAAAACCAAAAAAGTTGACCAGCTTGATCGCTAAAAAGATTCTAGTAATGTAATCAAGATTTAATACAAAAAAGGAGATATCACCGAGTTTAATAAATCCCAGCAAATGAGCGAATTGAAGAAAAGCCGCGCAAACATAGAGGTATGCTCCTCCATAAAGAAACCAGTGTGGATTGAAATCAAGCTTGGAGGGTTTCATACTGCGAATAGCGGTAATAGTCTTCGTCTCATCTCCAAAACTCGAGCCGAAAACAACGCGTTTCAAATAAGCGATATGAGATTTAGTCAACTCGTATGAACGTCCGAGAGAATCCGTAATGGTATATTTTTTTTCTTCCAGCAGTTTCTTATTAAACTCCGCATAATTAAGATATGCCGAGTCAGTAATCATATTTTCAAAATCTTCACGTTCTTCTTCAATATATTTAGCTATCTGCTCACGCGCACTGGAATCAGGCACTATCCTCTCAAAACGTTCCCGCGTAGGAATTCCATCTCGAATGCCGACAATAAAAAACAAGAAAGGTATAACAACAATTACTAACAGTTTCTCAACAAATTCTCTGGTAAACATCACATCATGAATCTATCATTTATGCGTGTTTGTCTCAATTACAAGATTTTTGCTCCCTCACTTATTCTCCAAGAAGAAGAGGAGAAAAACTAATTTATGTTTTCTCATGCAATGTAAATGAAACGCACTATTCATGTTTTGCACATAACAGATAGGTTTCGAATCACAGGCGGTCATGTGCTAGCTCATTCAATTCTTGCCAACATGCCCAATGACCGTATCCATCATACAATAGTAGCTTTTGATCACGGGCCAATGGAAAAGAAATTCAAAGATGCAGGAGTGACTACTTATGTTTTACCATCATCAATAGATGCTGTCCGATTTTTTGTGCCTCAAATAAAAAAAATCATTATGGATTTTAAATTCGATATCATACACGCTCACGAATTTACCAGCATGTACAAGCTTTATCCATATTGTATAGAGAGGTCTGAAAAACCATTTTTTATTTCAGAATATGGAACAGTTTCAAAACCAGACTATTGGTGGGAAACACTGAAAGTCTTGCTAAATAATAAATTTACAACAATAGTTCCTGTAACTCCAAGCCTATCGAGAAAACTTCTTTTGCATGGTATAAGCCGAAAAGCTATTCACTTATTCAAAGGTGGTTTCGCTGAAGGAATCGATTTATCTCAATTTCCAATCCTCGCTCCGAAAGCAATCAGCAATGAGCGAAAACGCTGGAATATTAAAGAAGATGAATTCGTCTTTTCAATTATTGCTAATATGTTGCACAGAAAAGGTTTTCATATTCTTCTTGAAGCTTTGGCTGTCTTGAAAAATAAAAAATATAAAATTAAAGTCGCCGCTAAATACGGCGACGAAGATCCAATTTATCTAAAACATATACTCAATCTTCGTAAAAAATTGAAACTCGAAGATGTTTTGCTTTTCGGAGATAAAAAATCATCAATTAATACGATTAATCAAATGTCCGATGCATTTCTTCTTCCAACGCTCATAGAAGGATTGCCTCTCTCTATTCTTGAAGCTATGGCTGTCGCTCAGCCCGTAATAACAACTAAAGTCGGCAGTATTCCTGAAGTCATCAAAGATGGAAAAAACGGGTTGCTTGTCGAACCGAATTCAAGTAAAGAACTCGCAATAGCGATGCAACGCATTATAGAAGATGCACAATTGAGACGTTATATTGGAGCAGAAGGTAAAAAGACCGTGAGAGAAAAATTCGATATTCACTCGTTTTCAACTCAATGGCATGAACTTTATTTAAAGAGTGTTTCATAGCATGAAAAAAATTTCGCTTTTTCCCGATTATCACAGGAACTTTTTGCAAAATCTTTCTACTATAACTAACACCCCACAATTCGCATTTCATAAAAATAATTTTTTGCAGTCAGCAATAATAATCGGAGCAGGAAAAAGTCTCGAAGAGACTATTGCAAAGCTGAATCCAATCCGATTCGGTGCAATTCTCATCGCACATGTCGCCGCACTTGAAAGACTGTTAGCAATAAAAATTGAACCGGACATCGTAATTTATCCTTACTCTTTCAATGAAAACGAACCCAGAAAATATAAAGCAGTTTCACAGCTAAAGAAATCTTTCGTCTTATTTGATGTGCGTTCTCATCCCGAAGACATTACGTCTGCAAACCTACCGTTTGCTTTTCCTGATTGGTACGGAGAAGAACTGCCAAATTCATTTCGTAACTTTCTTTCAGAGAAGATTACACCGAGTTGGGACGGGATTTCTCTTGCTCTATCTCTTTCAAACAAACTTGGCGTAAAAAAAGTTTTTCTTGCCGGCTGTGAGATGACCGACGAAAAAGGCAAAATAAAGGTTAAGACTTGGAGCAAAACGGCAATGTCAACACCTTCTCTAGTAATTCATCTTAAGGAATTCAACCGCATGGCAAATTATATCTCAAAGCATCACGAACTTAAAATATTTGATTGTCATTCAAATTCCGCTGTCAAAGCTAACACTGTATTTTTGAAAAATATTGTTCGCACCCCTTCAACTCTCTCAAAGAGAAAGTTAATTTCTAAACAAAATACACTACCGCCTTTAGCTCAATCAAACTTGCTTAAGAGATTTACAACATTCAAAAATATTTCGCTGCATGAATTTTGCAACCGTTTTTCTACAGGTGAATTTGAAACAGAAATTGCCCTTCTCCAGCCGCCATGGGGAGCTCATCTTCTTGCAATGAGAAGAGCAGGATTACCGATTAATGAACAGCTTTTAGAAATATTATACAGGACTTTAAAATCAACTCTAACTGCAAAGGATAAATTATAATGAGGCCTCAAGAACTTCAAAAAATAATAGATACTTTAAATCTTTCCGAATTAAAAGATTCATTCAAAAATAAAATTGCCGGCAAAAAGCTTGCAATCTTTGGTGCGGGAGAAGCCGGGCGCAAACTTATTAATGTTCTTGTAAAAAAAAAGATAGATATAGATGCCGTAATTTCCAGCGATAATAAGCAGTGGAATAAAAAAATAGAAGATTTTATAGTCAGCTCCCCAGATATTCTCTCAAAAGATGAATGGTTTGTAATTATTGCAAGTCTATTTTGGAAGGAAATCGAAAGTAAACTTATAAAACGCGGAATAAATAATTTCTGCTCCCATTATTTTCAAGATTTAGTCTCAACAAAATTTGATGAGATAATAAAAGCATCAGAAAAAATACTAGAGCTCATCGAAATAATGGCAGATATAAAATCAATAGAAGTATTAAGAGAACTTCTATCTGTTCTCATTTATGAAGATGTTTTTTCTCTCAGCAATTATTTTACCGAACAGCAATATCTGCCTGACGACATACCAGAGCTTACAAATGCTCTTCAAAAAATCGACGGAGATATTGTCGACGCAGGAGCATGGGATGGAGACACGCTCGAACTATTCATCAATAATCCAATTACTTCCACGAAAAATCAAATTATTTGGTCGTTTGAACCAGGGCCGACTGCATTCGATAAACTTTGCCAAAGAATTAAAGTAAGCAAATGGGAAGATAAATGCAGAGCTATAAGAGCATGTTTAGGAAAAGAAAAAAACGAACTTCATTTTGACGATTCCTGTCAAAAAGGTTCGAGTATGTATTATCCTTACAAACAGGGTATTAAAACCGATGTAATAGCTTTAGATGAATTTCTTTCAGACAGAAAAATCGGTTTTATTAAAATGGACATCGAAGGCGCAGAAATGGATGCTCTGAGAGGTGCGCGCAAACTGATCACAAAGAACAAGCCAATACTTGCTATTTGTGTCTATCACAATCTCAAAGATCTTTGGGAAATTCCTCTCT
>PEWQ01000025.1 GCA_002780065.1 Candidatus Hydrogenedentes bacterium CG07_land_8_20_14_0_80_42_17 | reverse complement strand
TGCGAATGATTGTGAATGACATTTATATGCTTGTGACTGTGAATATGAATGAGATTATTATTTCGTAGCAATTCTTCATCGCTCAAAATATCCGAAGCGTTTCCTGAAGCAAATATTTTTTTATCGCGGCCTAACACATAAACAATGTCTGCCATTTCGGCGACAATATGTAAATCATGCGTTGCAGTAATAATTGTCTTACCCCTGCTCTTTGCCTCAAGTAAAATGTCAACAATATGCCTGACGGTTAGCGGATCAAGACCGGCTGTTGGCTCATCAAGAAGTAAAACATCAGGTTCAATTGCTAACACAGAAGCAATCGCAACTCTTCTTTTTTCTCCAATACTCAATTGATGAGGGCTTCGGTCTAACAACTGCTGAATATCGAGTAATCCCGAAATATTTGTAATGCGTTTTTTAATTTCGTCTTCATCAATGCCTAACTGAAGCGGCCCGAAAGAAATGTCTTCTCGAACAGACGGGCAGAATAATTGAATGTCAGCATTTTGAAATACCAATCCTACCTTGCTTCGAAAAGAATGTGAGAATTGTTCTTCGATAAGTGATTGCTCACTTAGCTCCTGACCAAATGCCATAACCTTGCCTTTGTCAGGGAATAATAAACCATCAAGAAGATATAGAAGAGTTGATTTTCCTGTTCCATTTGCTCCTACGACGGCGATATTCTCTCCTCTTTGAATAGTCATATCAATTCCACACATAGCGGGATATCTGTTTAAGTAAGAATAATGGACGTCCTTCAGTTCAAAAATAATCTCATTCATAATTTGTTCTCGATGTAGAAGATTGTTGTGCACAAAATTACCGAAGCCAACAGGCAGACCCAATCCAAAAAACCTGTCTGGAATTTTGATAGGAGCCGAGGTTCTCCAGTATATCCTCGTGATAGCATAGCATTATAGACATCATTGTTCAGTTGATAAGCTCTGTTCCACATATTTACTATGTTCCATGCAACAATCTGCTGACCGCGTTTATACTGAACTACTAATCCTATCCGGCTTTTAATTGCCATAAAAATATTCTCGACCATTTCAGCAAAGAGATACAAATATCGGTAACACATAGACACTGTTAAAACAAAAATCTTTGGAATTCCCAGCCCGCGCAGAACCTTTAATAACTCCGTATGACGTGTTGTCAAAGATAATAGAATAACGAACGAAACTGAGGTCGTTATTCGTGTTACGAATAAAATCGCTCCGTCCAATCCCTGCCGGGTAATTATTACTTTTGCGCCCAGAATAAAAAATGAAGATACCGGCTCGCCAGGCGTGACGATACTGAACAAAGCCGGTATGGTAATACACAGAGAGAACAAAGGTATGAACACCCAGGTCCTAATAAGAAAAAAAACTATCGGCACTTTCGAAGAAACAGCCAATATCAAGCAGAGCAAATATAAGAATCCGATTGAACTAGTTCTCTGCAAAGAAACTGCGGTCAATACGAAGAGTAAAATCGTAATTGTTTTTATTCGCGAATCAAGCGACTGCAAAAAGCCTTTACGAAGTGCATACTCCTCACAAAGCACCGAATCTTTCAGAAGAGATACGGCGCTAAGAATAGATCGCTCTATAAAATTTTGCTTAATCTTCTCTTCTCACTAAAAATTTACCAATAGCAAAAACGATCCCGACAGTTACTGCTATTCCCACAACAGCAGAAAAGATATATGCAATACTCAAATGAGCCAAACCTCTTTCTTCCCATCCCTGAAAGGCATAATCAGGGAGCGGAGCATTCCAGAGACTCGAAAGTTTCTCAAGCCCCTGCGGAATATATCCTACAAGTTCCTGCATTTCTTCAGCACCCCACTCTCCCCATGCCGCTCCTGCTTTAAACCAGTCAGGTAATATCAACCCGATGGGCGAAAGAAGAATCAGAACGCCAATCCCTATCCATAATTTTTTTATTAGAGTCATAATTCTTCTCCTTTCTGTAAAATAGAATCCTGCTTCTGGAAATATTTAACCACAAGAGCAGTCACGATGACCTCAATCCATCCGAATATCAAAAGATGCTCACCAAGCATTGCAGGTACAGCAATATTAAGGCTGTAAGGGCAATAGAGAGCCTGACCATTTGCCGTATGAAACAGTGACGGTTGGATGCCAAATTCGATTCCGGCTGCCAAAGCCGCACAATTAATTCCAAGGTATGCAGCGATTGCGGCGGCTATTACACGCCTATTCGAAGTTGAAGAGCTGCTTCCACTGATCAAGCGATAAGTGTAATAGCCGACAAATGGAAGCACAAAAGCCATATTGAAACAATTAGCTCCAATGGCCGTAATGCCTCCGTCTCCAAAAAGCAAAGCCTGCACCACTAAAGCTACAGTGATCGCAATACAAGCCGCCCAGGGGCCCAGAAGAATTGCGATTAAAACACCTCCAACTGCATGACCGGTCGATCCTCCTGGAATAGGCACGTTGAACATCATGATAACAAAGCTAAACGCCGCACCGATAGCCAGGAGCGGCACCTGCCGTGCTTTCAATGTTTTTTGAGCAATCTTTGATGCCATTGTCCAAATCGGCACCATAACGACATAAAAAATACCGCATGTTGCCGGACTTAAATATCCATCTGGAATATGCATAAACTTTCTCCTTAACTAAAATGTGCAAATAAAAAATACAAAATTGGCGGCGGCAGTATAATATTTTACCTATCATTATTTACGCCACCAAAATGTCTTTTCTCAGATCCTTCTTATTTTATTACAAATATTAAAATCGTGCTACTATTAATTAAAAAAATAATACCTCCTATACTAAACTCCTACCTGTAGTGGACATACTTAATGTGCTATGTTTAACCCCGTTTATCGCCTTCAGCATATTGGCCAATTTATTCACTTTTGCAGAATCTCCTTTGACTGCAATTATTTCCAGGCAATTGCGGTGATCCAGATGAATATGCTGAGCCGATACAATAATCTTCTGAAAATCATGTTGAATATCCGTAATTTTATTGAGCAGTTCTCTTTTGTGATGATCATAAATAAGTGTAATAGCTCCGGCTACATCCGATCCCTCAAGCCATTCTTCTATTACTAAATCCTGCCGAATTAAATCGCGAATAGCTTCAGAGCGATTTGAATAACCTTTTTTTCTGAGGCGAACGTCAAACCTCTTCGATAAATCACTACTCAGCGATATTCCAAATCTGATTATTTTAGACATCATATCCTCTTATTACGTTATTACGATTTAAAATATAATAACATATCAGGCTCGGAGACACAGTTTTTTTAATTTTATCTATTTTTTTCTCCGTGTCTCAGTGCCTCTCTCTGTGGTTTCATTCAACATCGATTTGCATGACTCCGAATCATAATTCAGATTCATCCTTCTCCCCACAGAAGCTGATGGTGTCTGCCGCTCTTCATGTTTTTTCCACAGTTTAAAATAAGTTTTGAATATTTATCTCAATATATCTTCTTTTTTTTCCGATGAAATTTATGAATACCGTAAGGAATTCGAAATGACTAAAGTTTTGATGAGGCATAAATATGCAGATAGGTAGTATTATAGGTTTAGTTGGCGTATTCGTAATGGTATGCCTTGGAGCTCTTTGGGGCAGGCCTGGTGTTTGGTATGAAATTCTTGGAGCGTATCTGGACATCCCGTCGACTTTTATCACTATCGGCGGTACTACAATGGTGTTTATCTTAGCCTATACTTCAAAGGAATACAGAGGAATATTCCGCTATTTCAGATTGATTTTTAGCATTCCGAAATTTGATCCGATTGCAGTAATTCCGACGATGGTTTCTCTTTCCGAAAAAGCAAGGAGAGAAGGACTTCTTTCTCTGGAAGATAATCTCGAAGAGATAACTGATGACTTCTTGAAGAGAGCGTTACAGCTCGTGATCGATGGAACTGATCCTGAATTAGTCAAGACGATCATGAACATTAGAAACTCGAAGATGGAAGATAGGCACAATGCGGCAATAAGTGTTTTTAACATGATTGAAATCAGAGCGCCTGCTTTTGGATTAATGGGGACGATTCTCGGACTTGTTCAGCTTCTACGCAATTTGAAAGATCCAGGGACGTTAGGTCCGTCTTTGGCAGTAGCTTTGCTAACGACTTTCTACGGTGTAATTATTGCTAATGCGATTGCTGGTCCTATCCAAACAAAACTTGCTAAGATGAACGACGAGGAGATGCTTGTTCGAAATCTTATGATCGAAGGAGTGCTCGCGATTCAGTCAGGCGACAATCCGCGAATCGTAGAAGAAAAACTTCTTTCATTCTTATCTTCTGCGAATGCGACTCAATATGCTCTTAGCCGCGGTGAAAAATAATAAAGTATGGCGATAAAAAAATGCCCAAATTGCGGTCATAACGTAAAATATCCGCAAGGCGTTGCTCCGTGGTGTCTTTCTTACGGAGACATGATGACGAATCTTATGGCGTTTTTTGTGGCGCTTCTATCTTTTGCAACTTTCGATGCGAATAAGTTTGAGGCTGCAGTCAAATCGATGGCTGTGACTTTTGGAGTAGGTTTTATGGAGAGCGGCGAAACAATTAATTTAAGCAGGCAGAGATTATTGAATAGAGGTGACCGAAATGAACCTCTTGGAGAGGCTCAAACGCCTATTATGTCGACTGCGCCTGAACTCATGGGTTGGCTGAAAGATCAGCTCGGTCAGGCAGTGACTGCTGAACAGACAGAAGAGGGGTTCAAGATCAGTATTACAAATTCTGTCCTGTTTGATGCCGGATCATCGATACTGAAACCTGAAGCAGGACCGCTTCTTGACAGAATTTCGTTTTTTCTGAATGGTCCTGCGGCTGGAGCTGATTTCAGAATTGAAGGGCATACGGACGCTGTTGCTTTTTTTGATGCATTGGGAAATAGGGACAATCTTACTCTTTCAACTGATAGAGCTATTTCTGTTTATAGATCTTTTTCCATTCGAAATATTGAGAAGAAGCGAATGTCAGTAGCAGGTTACGGCGACCAAAGACCGGTTCCTAGATTTCCTGACGAGACTGACGAGGATTATTATTCGAGAAACCGCAGAGTCGAAATTGTTGTTAGATGGAGTCATCTTAAATCTTAACCGGAGTCATGCAAGTCGATATGGAATGCAACCACTAATCACGATTTTTACTACTGCTGTATAATTCTTTTAAATTTTGAAATTCTTCTTCCGTTATTTTATTCTTTGAGCGCAAAGATTCAGCCTGTTGGAGCATGTCTCCTGCTGAACCGAGAGAGAAAATTTTGGATTCTGTGTCTACACTCGAACTATTTGAATCGGAAAGATGAATTGCACGCGTAAGTTTGTCAATGAAATCTTTGGACTCATTTATTTTAGGTAAAAAAAAGGCAAGCCTTTTTGTTGAGCGAAATTGAAAGTGAATAAAAATTCCATTTCTTCTCCAGTATTGGATAAAAAAACCGGACGCTGTTAAAACGAAAAAAATTGCTTTAGCTGAGCTCTTCAGCATAGAGTTGTAATCATTGCTATAAAGTATTGATGAGACTGAGAGATACATGAGCAAAAGAAAAATAGTTCCGAATATAAAAGGCATGAATGTTTTGTGAGCTACGGAAATAGGAACTGAATTAAGATCCTTCAATTTATATTCATGAGTTTTTTTGAAACTGCCGATTTTTTGTTCTATTGAGATCGTCTCATCGTTAAAAAATAATTTCTGTTTTGATAATAGGCTTGGCCTCCATGAATATTCAGAATCTTTATCAGTAGTCGTCACACAAAAAAATTATAGAAGTTTCATAATAGGTCAATAGAAAAGTTTGTGCGATTACGAAAGACGAGTATTAATAAGCTTTAGTAAATTTTGCGGGTCAATCGGCTTTTGAAAAGCACCGGAAAATCCGAATTGATTTATATCAACATTTTGATAAAAATCGGTTCCGACTGAACTCAAGAGATAGATTGGAGGAAGCGCTCCCTCTTTTTTTATTTGGTTCATGAAATTTACAGCTGAATCAGTATTTTCCATCATGAGATCCAATAGAACAAGATCGGGTTTGCTCTCTTTGAATTTATTTATTCCGTCATCTTCTGACTCTGCCGTGATAACAGTGAATCCGCCGCTTTCTAAAATTATTTTCAACGCATTCAAAAGTTCTACATCATCATCTATACATAATATCTTTTTCTTATTTGCCATTTTATTTGAATCCCTCCAAAACTATATGAGAATCATATCACAAATAGTTATTCTGGCAATATTTAAATATTTTGTGAAATTGATATTGTAAAGTAAAATATATTGGAGAAGAGATGAAAATAATAAAATTCCAAAAATATAGGTTTGAGAATGCCTAATAGAAAAAAAAATACTAGAAAAAATTCCGAAAATAAAATATCGGCAAAAGATAAATGGCAAGTGCTTCGTGTTGGAGCTCATCAACTGCGAGCGCCGCTTTCAACTATCAGCACTCAGATTAAAACCATTCTTGGAGGTTATGTTGATTTCTCATCGTCTCAAGTGAAACAGCTTTTGGAAGGCATTGACCGAAAAACCAGGGACATGATGAACATGTTGAATGAGCTCATGGACTTAGCTCAGCTAAGTGATGCTGAAAAAGAACTTAGTTATGAACAAGTCGGCCTCGAACGAGAGATGGGAGAAATCAAGGAAGTGCTCGATGCCAAAGCAAGGTTGAAGGGCGTTGAACTGAATATTAAGATTGAATCGATTTTACCTCAGGTGTGGGCTCAGAGAGACAGCTTTAGACATGTGTTTTTTAATCTAATAGAGAATGCAGTTAAGTATACGCCTACAGGAGGCAGAGTCGAAGTTTGGTTAAATTATTCGATTCCGCTTCGAAGATTGGAAGGAAGTATTTCGGATACCGGAATAGGAATTCCTGCCGAGTCCAAAGGTAATCTTTTTGAAGAGTTTTACAGGGCGCCCAATGCAAAGTTGGAAGAGCGGGAAGGAACGGGATTGGGACTTGCGATAGTCAAAAGAATTATAGAATCCTATAAAGGCACATTGGAATTTGAGAGTGAGGTCGGGAAGGGAACTATATTTCGTTTCACGATGCCGATGGTGCAAGTAACTGAAGAAGAAAAAGCAAAACAGCCAGAGAAAAGAAAGCGAAAAAAAATTGTGATTATCGGCGGCCGCGCGGCAGGACCGAAGGCGGCGGCGCGAGCGCTCAGAATGGATGCAGACGCTGATATTACGGTGATAGAGCGCGAACGTTTTCTTTCTTATGCGGGCTGTGGACTTCCGTATTTTTTAGCAGGGCATGTAAAAGATACCAGAATGTTGATGACAACGCCTGACGGTGATCTGCGTGATCCTGAATTTTTTAGGCGAGTCAAAGGCATTGCCGTTTACAACAGAACTGAATGTCTTTCTATAGACAAAACTAAGAAAGAGATTGAAATTAAATTTCTGAGAGACAATGAGATTAGAAAACTAGTCTACGATAAATTAATTCTTGCCACAGGGGGCAGGCCTATAATTCCGTCCATCGAAGGTTTAAACTTGAAAAATGTTTTTACGTTGAATCGCATTGAAGATGCTCGCGGAATGAGAAAGGCTCTAAAGGATATTTCCGGCAACAACGCCGTTATAGTTGGAGGCGGACTGATTGGGATTGAATCTGCTGAAGCAATAGCGTCATGCGGACTGCAGGTCACTATCGTTGAAGCTAGAGACCAAGTGCTTTCTATGCTCGATCCTGAAATTGCTTTACTCGTTCAAAAACATCTTAATCAGCACGGAGTAAAGATACTGACAGACGAACGCGTGATGAGATTAGTTGGCGAAAATGGTGCGGTCACGAAAGTGATTACGAACAAAAGAGAGTTGCCGGCTACGATTTTAATTTTCGGAACCGGCGTCGCGCCTGAAACTAAGTTGGCAGTTTCTGCCGCTTTGGAAATAGGCGAGACAG
This sequence comes from Candidatus Hydrogenedentes bacterium CG07_land_8_20_14_0_80_42_17, assembly GCA_002780065.1. Lineage (GTDB taxonomy): Bacteria > UBA8481 > UBA8481 > UBA8481 > UBA8481 > UBA8481. The sequence continues at coordinate 11,470 of PEWQ01000025.1, read as the reverse complement.
GAGGAATCAAGGTAAACGAATGGCTTCAAACGAGTGAACCGGACATTTACGCTATAGGGGATTGTGTTGAAAACCGCGATATCATCACAGGCAAGCCGGTTCTTTTGCCTTTAGGCTCAGTCGCTAACAGGCAGGGCAGAGTTGCCGGAACAAATGTGATTTTGAATTCTGAAGCATTTCCCGGCATCGTTGAAACGATTGTCCTAAAAAGTTTTGATTACAATATTGGATGCACAGGTTTAAATGAAACCGATGCGATTGAAGCAGGATTTAATCCTCTCTCTGTTGTAGTGACAGGTTCAGATAAAGAGCATTATTATCCGTCTGCAAAAAATATTATTTTGAAACTTATCGGAGACAGAGATTCGGGTCGTATTTTAGGTTTGCAAGCTGTAGGGCACGGAGATATTTCTAAGAGAATAGATGTTGCGGCGGCGTTGCTTTCTACAAAAGAAACGATAGATGCTCTCTCGAAACTTGATCTTGGTTATGCGCCTCCGTATTCGACTCCAATGGATATTGTTTGCATTGCCGCTAATGTTTACAAAAATAAATTTATAGGAAGCTTTACCGGTATATCTGCATTGGAACTAAAACATAAATTAGATGCGAAGGAAGAGACGATAATTGTTGACGTAAGAAATCAGGAGGAACTGAGTCAAGGAATGATTCCAAGCGCTTTATCTATTCCTTTGAGATCTCTTCGCGGCAGACTGCATGAACTTCCTAAAGACAAAGAAATTGTTATTTACTGCTCGACCGGATTGAGCTCATACGAGGCATCTTGTATTTTACGTTCTCAAGGATTTGACAAAGTAAATATTCTTGAAGGCGGTTTTTTCGCATGGCCTTTTGAGCAGGAAGCACTGTTATGATGAATTTGTTTATGTTAGAATGCGGCTGTTATGAAAACTGAACTCAATGCAAAAGTTGTCGGCAAAATAGAATTTGCGCCAGGAAATTTTGCGATTAAGATTGCTCCGATAGGTCGAACTCTTCCTGATTTTATTCCAGGCCAGTATGGAGTGCTAGGGCTTCCATATTCGGCTCCGAGATCTGTTTTCTCGGATCCTGAAGAACCGCCTGCCGACCCCGATAAAATGATTCGCAGAGCGTATTCTGTTGCGTCTTCTTCAATGTCGAAAGAGTATGTTGAATTTTATATCAGCTTAGTCAGATCAGGCGCATTGACTCCGAGACTGCATAAAGTGCAAATTGAAAATTTTATTTTTCCAATTTTCTTTTTTCAATTATTTTACGCGTTCCACGGAAGATAGGCTGGTAATTCGATTACGCGCGGGGATGAGCGCCGCGGTATAAATCTTTTATCCTTTTTATCGAAACATGAGTATATTTCTGTGTCGTGGCCAGTGAAGAATGTCCGAGCAATTCCTGAACAGCGCGCAAGTCTGCTCCGTGGTCGAGCATGTGAGTCGCAAAACTATGACGAATCGCGTGCGGATTTTTTGCCGAGGGATTGACTCTTGCCAGATACTCTGAGATTACAAGCCGCATTCCTCTGACTGACAATTTTTTTCCGTCTCGAGCATTGACGAATAGAGCGCGTTCGAAATGGCGAATCATTTTTGATCTTGAGCTAATCCATTTTGAGAGCGATTCTTTCGCGGCACTGCCGATCGGAACAATTCGTTCTTTTGAGCCTTTTCCGAGAATTCTCAATTCCTCCGACTCCATATCGATGTCGTCAATATTTAGAGAAGCTATTTCCGAAATTCTCGCTCCGGTCGAATAGAAGAGTTCAAGAATTGCTTTGTCTCTGATTCCGATAGCGTCATCTCTGAATGCTCCATCGAGTAAATTTTTCATATCATTTTCGGATATGAATCTCGGCAAGTCTTTTGATGAGCGCGGGGTAATGACTCCTCGAGCAGGATTGGAATTTACAATCTCTTCGCAAATCAAAAAACGGAAGAAAGAACGAAGTGAAGCCAGATGCCTGCCGCAGCTTTTGGGAGAAAGTCCATTTTGAGAGAGACTGCTCATAAATGACCGAATGTCCGACCGAGTCATTTCAGATACGAATTTATCTTTTCCGAAAAATAAAGCGGCCGCCTCAAGATCATTTTTGTACGCGATTACTGTGTTCGGGCTGGCATTGCGGTTCTTCTCGATATGCTCGATAAAATTTTTGATATATTTTCCAAGTTCGTATGACATCTGTTAAATAATCGGTAGAAAATTGCGAATACTCTAATATTACTTTTTCATTCGGTATTTTATTTGATAGAGAAAACCATTTCTTATACGCTTTTTGATATGAAATTGCTATCAGCTTTTCTACAGGAACATAAGACTTCGTTCTCGACCGAGGCTCGCGCCGCAACAGCAACGTTCCTTACGATGGGTTATATCTTATTTGTAAATCCACAGATTCTGGCGAATGCAGGAATGCCGGTCGAGGCATCTATTGCGGCCACTGCTGTTGCCGCCGCGCTTTCGACTATAGTGATGGGGCTCTACTCAAATCTGCCTGTTGCGATGGCTCCGGGAATGGGACTCAACGCCTTATTTGCTTTCACGCTCTGCGGCGCGCTTGGGCTTTCGTGGCAGGTCGCACTTGGCGTCGTATTTATTGAAGGGATGCTCAACGTAATTCTCGCCTATACTCGTTTTCGCGACTGGATTGTGGATGCGATTCCCGAACCACTCAAGCTCGCAATCGCCGTCGGCATTGGTTTCTTCCTCGCACTTATAGGTGCTAAGCAGATGGGGATTGTCGTTGCGAACCCGGCGACTTTGGTTACTCGCGGCAGTCTCGGCGCCTTGCCGACTTTACTTGGTCTTGGCGGTCTTGCACTAACTGGAATCCTCTTTGTTCGCAACATTAAGGGAGCGATAATCATAGGTATCATTGCTACTTCTGTGGCTGGATTTATTACAGGAGCCGCACCGCCTCCTACAAGCATATTTGCTGCTCCTCCAGATATTCGTCCTGTGCTCTTCGCCTTCGATTGGCGTGGAGCTCTCTCGCCGGCGCTCGTAGGAGTAATACTTTCATTCATGTTCGTTGATCTTTTTGATTCCGTCGGAACTCTTCTTGCTGTTGCAAAGCCTTGCGGAGTGGCGACAAATGCAAAGGATAATGCAATGCGGAAAGCTTTACGTGCCGATGCCATAGGAACCGTGATTGGAGCTTTTGTTGGAACATCCTCTACTACATCTTACATCGAGTCTGCGGCTGGTGTAGAGGAAGGAGGCAGAACCGGTTTGACTTCTATTTTTGTCGGAATCTTTTTTCTCCTTTCGCTATTCTTTTATCCATTTATTGGAGCGGTTCCGGCTTTTGCTACAGCTCCGGCACTGATCATCGTCGGTATGGCAATGTCGCGGAATCTTCGAGAGATTAATTTTGAAGATTCAGTCATTGCCGTGCCTGCGTTTCTTACGATAGTTCTGATGCCTTTCACTTTTTCGATTTCGACCGGTATTGGAATCGGGCTTGCATCATACGTTGTCCTAGCTATTGCCGCAGGGTGCTACCGTGAAATTCATCCGATGCTCTTTGCAATTGTTGCGCTCTTCGCAATTACGCTGGCATTCGAATAATTATTTAAAGGAGACATTTTAGTGATTACAACTGACATTTATGATCCGTCGACTCTTCGAGCAAGCATAGATGGACTGAGGCGCTCACGACTTATTATTACATTGTCGCTTGCCGCATCGGCATTATTTTTACCGGCGATTATTTTTTTAGTTATAGGTTTGTCCACAATAAGTCTATTTATTGCGCTGGCATTTTTCTTAAGCGAATTTGTAACGGCAATTATTATGTGGCTAGTTATGCAGAAGAAAATTGAAGCATTGGAGTTTAAATACAGTTCAAGAGAACAGTCATAAAACAATTGAGCTATATTTTGTATTGAAACTCCAGTTAAAATACGATCGACGAAATCAACAGTTTCTACGCTTCTAAAATGTTTTCTTCTCTGAACTTCAAAAATGGTATCAACAGCATTCCCGGAATTCCCGCAAAAATGCTCAGTATAAAAAATGCACCCCAGCCGGTATGCTCTACAAGATAGCCTGTTGGAGCTCCGCCAAAAACTCTTGTCAATGCCATTACACTCGTCAATAGAGCGTATTGTGTCGCTGAGAATTTAGGACTGCATTGGCTCATCAGGAAAGCTACAAATCCTGCAGTCACAAGTCCCGTGCAAAAGTTTTCAACTCCAATAACGCTGACAGTAGCCAAAAAAACATTTCCTGTTTTTGCAAGGATTAGAAAACCTAAATTACTTACAGCCTGCAAAAGTCCAAAAACCCATAATGCTCGTTTCAGCCCTATTTTCGATGTTATTGCGCCGCCGACAATAGTTCCTACAATCGTAATCAATAGCCCTAATCCCTGTCTTATCGTTCCAATCTCCGTCTTTGAAATTCCAATATCGAGCATAAACGGAGTTGTCATTGCCGCGGCGATCACGTCCGGAAGTTTGAATAAAATTATGAAGCCGATCGCAAACCAACCGCCTCTTCTCAATGCAATTTCTTTGAAAGGATTCACAACAGCTTCACGAAGTGATAGCGGAGCGCTAACTGATTCAGGTTCGTCAGCAAAGATTGTAGCCGCAATGCCCGCGATCATCCATACTGCCATCAAAAAATAAACAAGATGCCATGAACCGAGTTTATCCGCAATTACAAGCGAAACCGCCCCTGCGCCGATCATGGCAAATCTATAACCGGTCACTGAAGATGCCGCGCCTTCTCCCAATTCGTTCGGTTTTAGAATGTCGGTGCGGTATGCATCCGTCACGATGTCCTGGCTTGCGCTTATGAACGCTGTCAGAAGAGCAAAAAAACCGAAAACTGCAAGTGAACGAGACGGGTCGATGAAAGCAAACGCGGAGATTGAGAAGACGAGCAGAATCTGCGTCACCAGCAACCATCCTCTGCGTCTTCCTAAAAACGGAGGAACGAATCTATCCATGAAAGGCGCCCAAAGAAATTTAAGTGTGTAAGGAAGAGCTACAAGACTGAACAGACCTATCTTTCCTAGATCAACATGCGCATCTTTCAGCCAAGCCTGCATTGTGTCCGCTGTCAGCGGCTGAGGCAAACCCGACGCAAAGCCTAAGAGCAATAGCGCAGAAAGTTTTTTCCAATTTCGCGGCTGATTAATTTTCATTGTTCAGCGTTCAGCGTTTATCAAAATGTAGTCTTGAATCGCAAACCGTATACGAATCCGTCATCAACTTCTATCCTATTGTAATTACGATCCCCGTAATTTTCACCTTCGAACCAAAATCTATCAAACGCTTTTCCGGCATAAACATCGCCAAAAACTCCGTTTCCTATTTCGTATCTCAAACCGCCGTAAAAAAGTTTTTCATAATAATTCAGCATGTTCTCATCTCTGACTCGATCCTTATTTCTGAATCGTTCCTGTCTCCAATCGAAATTTCCATGCAAAATAAAACTCGATAATATCCGCACACCGGCTTCAGTTCTAAGATGTCTCGGATACTGCCAATCAGCTTTGAGCGAAAGCCTCTCCAAAGGCTTCCATTCCGCCTCAGCATAGGGAGCTCCAATAACAGCATGAAGTTTGTTGTCGTCATATTTAAAAATATAGCCTGCTCCTGGAACCGGAGCATTAGGCAAATATTCTCTAATTGAGTCGTAATGAAGATAAATTATCCATCCCTCATTCTCATTGAACGGGAAGCGATAAAATATATTTGCTCCGACATCAGGATGATGCCCGTCGTTGAATGGAGCTTCGCTTGCTGAAGAGAGCGAAAGGTTCATGCCGAGCATCGCGTCATCAGATAATTTCATTCTGTAAGTTGCGCCGAGTCCCGGGTCAAATAAAGGTTCCTGAATTTGAAGACCGGTATTAGGAAGAACCAACCCATCCATCAAATCAGACATTCTCCCCTTGAGCTGAATAGACAGCTGTCTATCAGTTATCGACGGAAAAAGAGTTGCCTGAATGAAGAGTTCATAAAGAGTCAATTTATGCTGAGCAATTTGGTTCGTGTTCTCTTCAGGTTCACGGTGAAACTTCAGATCCAAATAAGGCTGAACATCAGAGATATTCGGACCGAGCATCTCATGCATCTCATCCGAGTTCATAGAATAAGCGGGAAGAGCCAAAAAGATAATAATGCAAATAGCGAAAATTTTATTCATGACAAAAGTTTTATCAGGAACTTCTTCATTAAGCAAAATCATTTTATCTTTCCGAGAGCTCTCAATATCTTCTCTGGGGAAAACGGCCAAGTCCGCATCCATACTCCGACAGCGTTATGAATTGCCGATGCTATAGCCGGAGCCGCGCCGTTGCATGCAATCTCGGAAACTGATTTAGCGCCGAACGGGCCCCATGGGTCATTTACGTCGACCAGTTCGGCTAAAAAAGTATCGGGTAAATCTTCTATCATTGGAACTTTGTAGTCCAAAAAGTTAGGATTCAAGCATTTTCCATCTTCATCGTAAATCATCTCTTCGTATAAAGAATGCCCGATAGTCTTCAATACTCCGCCGTAAATTTGTCCCAGAGCCATCTCCGGATTCACTGGAGTTCCGCAGTCCTGCAAAGCAAAATACTTTTGAATCTTGACCTTCCCTGTTCTCGTATTTACTGCGACCTGGCAGAAATGTGCTCCGTACGGAAAAGAGGATTTATCCGTCACAAAATGTCCGAATGCGGAGAGTGATCCACAACCTGTTCCTGTTTCGGCATAATGCGCAATCTCCCAAAATGAGATCGACTTATTCTTGCCCACAACTTTTCCAGGATATTCCAGCCGCATATCTTCACGCTTTTCTTCCATAATCAAAGCCGCTGTATCGAGAATCTTCTCTTTCAAAGCGTTTGCGGCATTCAAAGCCGCGCCGCCTGTAAAATAAGTTCCCTTAGACGCATAAGCTCCGCAGTCGAACGGAGTGCTATCGGTATCGGCAGAAATAATCGATATCTTTTCCATATCTACACAAAGCGCTTCGGCAACAAACTTCACGACAACCGTATCGAGTCCTGTTCCAATATCCGCTCCGCCCGAATAAACCATAAAGGTTCCGTCCGAAAGCAATTTTATTTCCGCATTCGATGAATCGAGTCCTGGAAGCCCTGAGCCCTGCTGAATAATTGCCACACCTTTTCCAATCCTTAAATCCGGTTCGCTATTTTTTTCTTCTTTTCCCCACACGATCAGCTCTGCGCCACGCTTCAAGGCAGGTCCCAATCCACAGCTTGAAACTAATTCAGGTTTTCCTTCCCTTCCTTCTCCAAGGCACTTCAATATTTCGAGAACAACATTTTCACGGACACGATTTTTTTCGATAAGTTCTATGTGATCCATTCCAAGTTCATCAGCCAATTCCGCCATTGCAAGCTGTAAAGCAAAAGAGCCTTTTGGAGCACCATAGCCCTGATAAGCGCCTGTCGGAGCAATATTCGAATAGTAGGTTGTAACATTAAAACCAATATTGTCGCACAGAAAAAGCGGAAGCGATTTTGAACACGCATTCATCGGCACGGTAAGACAGTGCGAACCGTAAGGACCTGTATTCGCTTTCAAATCCATATAAACTCCGGTTAGCTTTCCATCCTTCTTCGCTCCGAGCTTAACCTTTATCTTCATAACATGCCGAGTTCTGCATGCAATAAATTCTTCTTCGCGAGTGAATCTCTGATAGATCGCTCGCCCGGTTATCCAAGTCAGATACGCAGGTACCTCTTCAAGAACAATATCTTGCTTCGAACCGAATCCTCCTCCGACGCGTTCTTTTATTACATGAACATTATTTTCACTCGTGCCAAGAATATACGCAACTATTCGTCTCAGATGGAACGGCACCTGAGTCGAAGCATGAATCACGAGCCGTTCGCCGTCCATTCGAGTGTAAACGACATGCGTTTCGGTCGGAGTGCATTGCACCTGAGAACTCTCGTACTCGCGTTCAATTATTGTGTCAGATTCATCGAAACCTTTTTCGAGGTCTCCAATATGTCCATGGACACTTGCGGCGATATTCTTGTGCGGATCGGCGTTAATCGGAAATTGATAAATGATCTTACCGTCTCTTGAATCAGCAGATTTATTATACTCATCAAGATTCGGAGGTGCGCCAACTACATACTCAGCATGAGAGTTATGTATAATTGGAGCATCAGGCGATTCAGCATCTTCAATCGTCAACACAGGTTTTAATACCTCGTATTCAACTTTAATCTTTTCCGCCGCCTCTTCCGCCGCCGTCCATGTTTCCGCAACAATTGCTGCAACTCTGTCGCCAACATGCTTAACTTTCTGATCGATCAATCTGCGATCATAAGGCGAAGGCTCAGGAAAACCCTGCCCCGCTTGATTGTAATAAACATCAGGACAATTTTTGTGAGTCAAAATATAAACCACACCAGAAACTTTTTCTGCTTCTGATGTATCTATCGATTTTACGTATGCATGAGCATAAGGAGACCTAAGCATTTTCAAAACGCATGCGTCCTTCGGCACCATATCTTCGACATAAGCTTTCTGGCCGCGAACAAGTTTTGGCCCGTCGATTTTGTTTTTGCGTTTTCCAACCACTCTGAGTTCATCGCGAAATTCAGGCACGAGCGGCGGATTGTAATTTGGATCCTTCAATCTTTTTGCCGCAAGCTTAACTGCACTGTAATACTGTTTATAGCCTGTACAGCGGCAAAATAGCCCTGACAGTGCATCGGTAATATCTCTGTCGGAAGGATCAGGATTTCGTTTCAAAAGGCTTTCAATAGCGAGAACAAATGATGGAGTGCAATAGCCGCACTGAACAGCTCCGGCATCTAATAAAGACGCTTGAACAACAGTTAGAGTTCTATGCTTCGAATAATATTCAAGAGTAATCACACTTCGTCCGTCAAGTTGAGGAGCAAGCAAGAGGCACGAGTTGACCAATTTTCCATCAAGCAGAATCGAGCATATTCCACACACTCCGCCGCCATTGCAACCGTCATGCATTGCCATAACTCCAATTCGCTTCAGCAGATACAAAGCTCGCTCGCTAGGCTCAACTTCAAATTCTTTTTTTGCTCCGTTTAAAGTAAATTCAATCTTCATCGGCAAACCACCCTGTGCGCAGCTTCATGCAGAGCATCACTTACAAGCACTGCCGAAAGATGTTTCTTGAACTCAGAGCTTCCTCGTAAGTCCGATTCAGGATTCACTAATTTCTTGACCTCTTCATCAATTGCTTCTCTGGACGGCAAACTCTGCCCATCTAATTTTTTTTCCAATTCATATAGCCTCGTCGCATGAGGAACAACTCCATTCACGGCAATAATAGGTTCTTCTATCTTTGCCTCAGTTCCCGAGAAAGAAACAGCGGCGGAGACAAGTGAAACATCATTTGCAGTCCGAGTATGCTTTCTGACAGCCCATCTTCGTTTCTGCCAACCTGAAGGAATCTCAATTGAAAGAATTAATTTTTCGGGATCATGATTTGAAAAGTACTGTTCGAGTGTTATCTTTTCCTTGCTGTTTTTTCCTGCCAGCATTATCGAAGTATTTAGAGCCAATAGCGCCGGGGCAATATTTGAGCACGCGCGATTGCCTCCGATATTTCCGCCAATCGTTCCCATAGTTCGAACGTTGCGGTTTGCAAAAAGCCTAACCGCCGCAAGCAGCATCGGCGGCAAAGATTTGTTCTCAACCAATTCCTGAATGGTAACGCTCGCTCCAATTTCTATTTTAGTTTTCTCTACCTTTACATTTTTCAAAGGAAGCTTATCAAGATAAATAGCTGTATTCGCAGAAATCTTCGATCTGCACGGCCATACAATGGAATTTATTTCTGTTCCACCGGCAAGGTACATCGAGGAATCAATCGAATTGCGGAGCTTCACTGCCTCTTCTATTGTTGATGGAGTCAAAAATTCTCGAAACATGATTCACCTCTTAATATTTTAAATATTATATCAAGCATTACAGAATTAAGTCCAATTCAACCTCAGTATCTAAGTCTTTTACACAGCTCTGATCGGTGTCAAAATATTTAACTCGATCAATACTTCTTTTAAGAATTGTATTCGGTTCGAGATTATCATCGAGTTCAATAATTTTCTCGACAAATTCAATCGGAAAAATTACAGGATGCCCCGGTATTTTACGATAGCGCGGTCGAACAATCTTTGAAGAATCTTTTTGAAATGTTTCTAAAGTTTTAATTAAAGTTTCCTTTTTCAAAAGAGGTAAATCCACCGGCATAACCATAAATCCATCGAGATTTTTCGATAAATTAGAGGTTCCAACTTTTAGAGATGATGTCATTCCGTTTTTCCAGAAATCATTTATAGCTATAGAGACATTCGAAAAAGTCAAAGCTCTTTTAACTTCATCCGCTTTATATCCCAAAACAACAATCCGTTCGCAAATTTCAGGACTATCTAGAAGAGAAATCGCTTTGTCCAAAAAAGTTACACTGCCTATTTGAATCAAAGCTTTTATTCTGCCATTCAATCTTTTTCCTTCACCTGCCGCGAGAATTATCGCTCCGATGCGCATCAATGAAATCCCTCTTTTCCGACCAGAGGCACAAATCGCACTGCATCGACGTAAGACTTATCAATTCTTCCGTCCTTTAATTTCCTGACTAATACCAGCTCTTGAGAATATCTATCACCTACTGGAATTATCATTCTTCCTTCAGGTTTGAGCTGACTGATTAAAGCTGAAGGGATTTGCGGAGCGGCCGCCGCGACAAGACATGCATCGAAGAAATTAATAAAGATTTTATTTTGAAGAGGAAACCCTAATGTTCCGTCCGCAGTTGCAATATGAAATCTGCCTTTATAGTTTTCTAGTAAAATCTTTGTAGCTCGAAGAGAAAGTGCATGAATTCGTTCAACACCGTAAACCTTCGAGACAAGTTCAAGTAAAATTGCAGTCTGATAGCCTGAACCTACTCCAACTTCAAGAACGATGTCATCCGAATTCAATTCTAGCATTTCAGTCATCAAAGCAACAATAAACGGCTGACTGATGGTCTGGCCGAAACCGATCGGCTGAGGCTCATCATTGTAAGCAAAACGTTTTTCAGAATCACAAAGAAAATCCGCACGGTCGACTTTTCTCATGGCAGCAAGAACATTTGAAGAACGAATGCCTCGCCGCACAAGTTGAGTATCTACCATTTCATCCGGCTTCCGATTCATAATTTAAATTATATCAACTTTAACTATAAACTTCGATTTACAAATATTTATGCCTTTGGTAATATGCTCTATCTAGTCTCCATCGTCCAGAGGCCTAGGACCCCAGGTTTTCAACCTGGTAACAGGGGTTCGATTCCCCTTGGAGACGAACTCGCAAAGAATATTTCTCACAGTGTTAGCAAAACTTTCACCACGAAGAAACCGAGACACTGAGATTTTTTATTTTATCTTTTTTTCCTTGTCTCCAGCCTATCTTCCAAAGAACGTGTGAAATAATTGAAAAATGAAAATTGGAAAAATAAAATT
>PEWQ01000176.1 GCA_002780065.1 Candidatus Hydrogenedentes bacterium CG07_land_8_20_14_0_80_42_17 | reverse complement strand
TTGCAAATTGGAAAGTGCAAATTGAAAATTTGATTTTTCCAATTTTCATTTTTCAATTATTTCACACGTTCAGGAAGCACGTGCGACATGCTCCACGCAATGACAAATGTAAAAGCGCTACGCGTCAATGGGCGCCTCGCACGTGCTGGATAAGCATGTGTCACCTCCCAACAAAAATTCTTTGAAAGAATTATAAACTCAAACTATAATTCAAATAATGCGGCTGTAATTCAGTGGTAGAATGCTAGCTTCCCAAGCTGGACGTCGTCGGTTCAAATCCGATCAGCCGCTTATTTTCAGTGGCTGAATATTTAAACACGCAACAGGATGTTGCGTAGCTGATGGATTCAAGGCGCGTAGGAACAGCGCCGTCATCCGATCAGCCGCTTATTTTAACAAATGTGCTTCCAAATAATTTGACTACTTTTCTATTCAACTATAATGTTTTCCTATTAAAAATATTTAAGGAGCAATCATGATTAAACGAAATTGTCTTCGCATCTTCACTATTCTTTCTCTCATATTTATTGTTGGGAATATCGCTGTCTTGGCGCAGGAAAATCAGGAATCTCTCGGCAATGAACTCGGGTGGTGGACAGTATTCCCATTTGTGGGATTATTGCTCTGTATTGCAATACTTCCTTTAGCTTTTCCTCATTGGTGGGAACCGAACAGAAACAAAGCAATCGTCGCCGCGATATTCGGAGTGCCAATGGCTCTATACATGGGTTATCTCGATTATCATCTCGTGCTTCACACCGCTTCCGAATACTTTTCATTCATAGTTCTGCTGACTTCGCTCTTCGCAGTTTCAGGCGGAATTTTTCTTACAGGAAATCTTGTGGGGCGGCCGATCACTAACCTGTTTTTTCTGATTGTAGGCGCTATTCTCGCAAATCTGGTTGGAACAACCGGAGCGTCAATGATATTGATAAGACCGTTGATACGAGCTAATTCCGAACGCAAGCACACTCTGCATATATTTGTCTTCTTTATATTCGTGGTTTCTAATTGCGGCGGGCTTCTAACTCCGCTCGGCGATCCTCCGCTCTTTCTAGGATTTCTCCGCGGGGTTCCGTTTTTCTGGACATTAAGACTTTTGCCTCAATGGTTGCTCTGCCTATTTTTAGTTTTGAGCACATTCATGTTTTTAGAACTTCGCTCATTCAAAAAAGAAACTCAAATAACTCGCAAGGAAGATATCGCAGACTATGTTCCGCTCGGCATTTCAGGCAAGATCAATTTCCTGTATCTCGTCGGCATCATGATATCCGTATTTTTGCCGGGCATGATGCGTGAAGCAGAAGTAGATGGAAAATTAATTTCAGGCTGGGGAATTCCCTGGCGAGAGATAGGCATGATTGCAATGATCTTCTGTTCCATGAAATTAGCTCCGTCCGGTCCGCGCATAGCGAACAAATTTACGTTTAATGCGATGCAAGAAGTCGGTTATCTCTTCGCAGGAATCTTCGCCGCAATGATGCCGGCACTCGAAATATTAAAAGCCAGAGGCGGCGAACTGGGTCTCAGTCAGCCGTATCAATTCTTCTGGGCGAGCGGAATTCTTTCATCGTTTCTTGATAACGCTCCAACTTATTTGACTTTTGCTTCAACTGCATTAGGGTATTTGGGCATTGATAACCTTCATGTGTTAGCACTTGACCCAGAAAAATCAATTTATCTAATGGCTGTATCTTGCGGAGCAGTATTCATGGGAGCAAACTCATATATTGGAAATGCTCCAAACTTCATGGTTAAATCAATATGCGAGGAATCTGGAATCAAGATGCCGTCTTTCTTCGGCTATATGCTCTACTCCGGATTGGTTCTGATTCCATCATTCGCAATCGTAACGTTTGTGTTTTTTCATTAACTGGGACCGTGCAAGTTGCATTTTTGAAATATTTTTATATTTCATGTTTAACCTTTTAATTTTAACCACGTGTAATATCCGCCTGATAGGTTCTTCGCATTGAAACCATTCTCATTCAAAAACTTTGTCGCATAATATCCGCGCTGACCGACCTGACAGAAGATCAAAAGTTCCTTATCTCTCGGGAGCTCATTAACTTTTTCTCTCAATACCGAAAGAGGAATATTCTTTGCCTCAGGTATCGTTCCTCTAGAAAATTCATCGGGTTCACGAACATCAATTAAAATCGCGCCGTTCTTCAATGACTCTTCAAGTTTCGACCAATCCAATGTTGGATGATCTCCTCTAAACAAATTTGCAGAAATAAAACCAAGCATATTCACCGCATCCTTTGCCGATCCATATTGAGGCGCATAGCACAGCTCCGCCTCCTCGAGATCGAATATAGTTCCGTTCTTCTGAATAAAAGCCGATATAACATCTATTCTCTTTTCTACTCCTTTCTCCCCTGCCGCTTGAACTCCAAGAATTTTTCCATCTTTAGCAAATGTCATCTTCATGTGAATTCGAGTTGCACCAGGATAATAGGTCGCATGGTCAAACGGATGTATCCATGCAGATTCATAATCCAACGCAGAAACTTTTTTTAACATCTTTTCCGTATATCCTGTCAGAGCCAGAGTCATTCCAAAAGCTCCAACAACAGCCGTCCCCTGAACTCCGCGGAATCGCGAATCGCGGCCGGCAATATTATCCGCCGCAATCCTGCCCTGCCTATTTGCCGGCCCTGCCAGCGGCACAGACGTTTTCATTCCAAAAATACTGTCACGCACTTCTACTGCATCTCCGACTGCCCAAATTTTCGGATCCGAACTTTTCATTCTGTCATCAACGCGAATGTATCCTCGTTCATTCAGCTCAATGCCCGCGGCTGACGCTAATTCAGTTTCAGGCTTGACTCCAACTGAAAGAATAACAATTCCTGCAGTAACACTCTTCCCGCTCGAAAGCCTCGCGAGAATTCCATCGCCTGCTGTCTTGAAAGATTCGACTGCATCGCCAAGTATTGCCTTCACTCCATTCTCTTCCAAGCGTTCCTTCATGTAAGCCGCAATCTCCAAATCAAATTGCGGAAGCACTTGATTCGAGAGTTCAACTAAAGTCACATCCATACCGCGTTCCCGCAGATTTTCGGTCATCTCTATTCCGATAAATCCCGCTCCGATGACCAATGCTCTGGCCACATTATTCTTCTCAATCCATTCACGAATCTTTCTTGAATCAGGAATATTCCTCAGAGTAAAAATTCCGCGCAAATTAACTCCATCTAGTTTAGGAACGATCGGCTGTGCGCCAGGTGAAAGTACTAGAGCATCGTATCGTTCACGAAGCACTTCACCATCCTTTAGATTCTTCACCTCGATTTCGCATCGCGTTCTGTCTATAGAAATGACTTCATGTTCGACTCTGATATCGATATTAAATCTTTTTCTAAACAATTGAGGCGTAGCCTGAAGCAAATTTTTCTCGTTCTGAATCGCATTTCCGACATAATAAGGCAATCCGCAATTTGCAAAAGAGACAAACGGTCCCTTCTCGAATACAACAATCTCCGCACTTTCATCGAGCCTTCTAAGCCGCGCCGCACATGATGCTCCGCCTGCAACTCCTCCGATAATTAAAACTCGCTTTCTCATTCTGCACTCACGAACAGCACGAATTCGAATCTGGCTTGACTCCGCACTTCTTCAATATCGTAATGAGCGGACACCAACCCGTAAAAGCGCTCTGAAACAAATTGGCTCCGACAAACGCCGTAAACAAAAACCACGCCGGATGATAAAAATATCCCAGCGCAACTGAGATCATCACGAACGATCCGGCAACCAGACGAATATATCTTTCAATAGTCATTGACTATTCCTCCTTCTTTTCTTTGAAACTTGTTTTCAAAATATTGTAAGCAACAGGCACCAAAATTAAAGTGAAAGACGTTGAGACAACGATTCCAAAGATGAACGACCACGCCATTCCTGAGAATATCGGATCGAGCACTATTATCCATGCGCCCATCAGCGCCGCCGCCGCAGTCAAAAAAATCGGTCTCAATCTCGTTGCGCCGGCTTCGATTATGGCATCGTGCAGAGGCTTGCCTTCCCTCTGCAGAACCTCAATGAAATCGATCAGTATTATCGAATTTCTGACAACTATTCCGGCTAAAGCAATGAGTCCTATCATTCCCGTTGCTGTAAAAAATATCGGATTTGGAATCGAACCTACAGGACTCGCGAAGATAAGATTTAATATCCAGAACCCTGGAAAAACTCCGATCATCGTCAGCGGAATCGCGAGCATAATTACTACGGGAACAGCAAGCGATGCGGTCTGAGCTACGAGCAGAATGTAAATCATCACGCATGCGGTTCCGAATGCAAGCCCCAGATCTCTGAATGCATCCGTCGTAATCTTCCACTCGCCCTCGCCGCGCCAAAAAACCTCGTAGCCTTCTGTCAAAATCTTTTTTATCTTTGCATCTGCATTGAAGAGAATATTTACGGGTGAAATTCCAGATGCCTCTGCAGTGACGTATACGACTCTTTTTTGATCCTTATGATATATTGCATGCTCGACAGGCACACGCTTCACGCATGAAATCTCTGAAAGCGGCACCAGCGCGCCAGTATTGCCCCTGACACGCAGATCAAGAAGTTCAGTCTCGCTCCTCATTTCCTGAGGCAAGCGCAAACGTATCGGAATCTGTTCAAGCGAAATATTCTCTCGCAAGCCTCCTGCGTCCTCTCCGGCTAGAGCGAACCGCATCGTCAATACTGCGTCCTGCACTGTGACTCCGGCCAACGCGGCTTTCTCCCGATCAACTTCAATCTCAATCCGTTCATGTTCGGATTCTACAGTCCAATCAACTTCCGCAGAGTGCGGAGTTTCAGCGAGGATAGATTTAACTTTACGCGCAGCATCTATTATATCCGAATAACTCGCTCCTTCAGATCCTCTCACTTCCGCAACAATCTGAGCCAACACAGGCGGGCCGGGCGGAGTCTCCACAACCTTTACTATCACACCATGCTTCTCAGCAATACGATCAACCTCAGGTCTTAATCGCAATGCAATCTCGTGAGAAGATGCTTTCCGCTCAATTTTATTTAAAAGATTTATTCGAAGGTCGCCAACATTTCCGCCCTTGCGCAAAAAATACTGACGAACAAGTCCATTGAAATCTATAGGCGACGACTGCCCCGAATAAGTCTGGTAATTAATCGCCTCGGGCAGTGTCCTGACCAATGCCGCAAGTTCCGCAAGAACCGCATCAGTCTTCTCTACTGTAAAATCTTCCGGAGCATCGACTACAAGAAGAATTTCGTCCTTGTTCGCAAACGGCAGCATCTTCACGGGAACAAGCCCTAGAGGCACCATAGAAACTGAAACTAAAAATAAAAGAAAAATCGCCGACAAAAAAATAAAGCTTTTCTTTCTGCTCTCGAGCAAAGGTCTAACCAACGCATTGTAGCGTTTGTAAATTCCGGTTTGAGTCAATTCAAATTTCGGCGCCGGAATATCATATTCGTGCTTCAGGAGATAATACGCCGCCCAAGGCGTAACAGTGAACGCAACGAGAAGACTCATCAACATTGAAATCGGAACATTGAACGCCATAGGCGCCATATAAGGTCCCATCATACCGGTTATGAAAAACATCGGAAGGAACGAAACAATTACGGTAAAAGTCGCAAGTATCGTGGGAGGCCTTATTTCGTCAACTGCAAAGAGAGCAGAAAACTTAGGCGGAAATCTTCGAAGTTTGAAGTGGCGAAAAATGTTCTCGACATCTACAATCGGATCGTCAACGAGAAGTCCAAGCGAAAGTATCAGAGCAAAAAGCGTCACACGATTAATCGTGTAGCCAAAAGCCAAATCAGCAAAGAGAGTGACAGCAAGCGTCATTGGAACCGCAATTGCAACGATCCACGCTTCTCGCCAGCCCAATAATAATCCGAGCAGAACAACTACAGTTATGACTGCTATGCCCAGATGTTTTGAAAGTTCGTTAACTTTCTCATTCGCACTCTCGCCGTAATTACGAGTGATTCGATATTCAACGTTATTTGGGATTATCTTTTCCTTCAGCTCTTTCATCCGCTCTTCTGTCTTTTCAGCAACCCAAACTGCATTCGCTCCCTTTTTCTTTGCAATAGAAATAGTGACTGAAGGATACTCAAGCACTTTCGAATATCCATTGAGTTCATCGTTCTTGGCCGCAGGGCCGAATCCGAAGCGAGAGTATGAAACAGGTTCTTCAGGTCCGTCGATTATACTGCAAACTTGCTCTGCATAAATCGGTCTTGCAGATCCATCTTCAGTGTAAGAAACTCCTACAATTACTTTTGCAATATCCTCTGCTGTACGCAGAAATGGACCGGTGCGGACAGGAATTTCGCGATTGTAATCTTGCACTGAACCGGCAGGCAAGGCTCGATTCGCTCCTTGAAGCGCTCCGATAACTTCCAGCGGAGTCAATCCGTAAGACGCGAGCCGCGCAGGATCAATAACTGCTTTCACCTCTCGCTTTCTGCCGCCGTAAATTTCAGTTCTACCTACATTATTTATAGAGCGCAAATCCGTGATTACAGATTGAGCAACACTTCTCAGATCCGCATCATTCAGCTCCTTTGAAAAAAATGAAACTGTCACGATGGGAACGTCATCGATATCGACTGGAAAAATTCTCCAACCGCGTATGCCATGTGGAACACGATTCTCGTTTGCCTGAATCTGAGTAAAAACCTTGGTCAAAGATTTTTCTCTGTCTTCTCCAACATAAAATCGAGCAGTGACAAGACACCAGCCTGGATGCGACATTGAGTATACATGCTCAATGCCCGAAATTTCAGACAGCAGAGATTCAAGCGACATCGCCGCAAGCCGCTCAACTTCGTCTGCAGTTGCTCCTGGCATCTCCACAAGTATGTCAACAACCGGAACAATAATCTGAGGGTCCTCTTCTCGAGGCGTCCCTAAAAGCGCCATAATTCCTAGGAGAACCGATCCCAGTATCAAAAGTAAAGAAAGTTTTGACTCGATGAATATCTTTACGATTCCGGCAGACCAGCCAAGTTTAGGAAAAGGCTTGCCGTCGATCGGATTAATATTTTTATCGTTATCGAATTTCTCAGTCATCTCTGCAGTAAAACCTCTTCGCCAGCTTCCAAACCTGCCTGCACCTCGACCATTCCATTTTTCAATTTTCGTCCGAGTCTTACATATCTGATAACTGATCTGTCGTTTTCAGATGCCACCTTTACAAATGTCAATCCGCCTGACTCAATCACCGCAGATTCTGGTATTGCTATTCCGATTTGCGAACCCACCTTCAAAACAAGCCTTGCAAATTGTCCTGAAGTTATTCCCTGTATTTGAGGAATATCTGTCTGCACAATTACAGTGTGCGAACGCGGATCCGAAGCCGGCACAATTCTGGAAATAGATACATCCGTCTCAAATTTTATCGCATCGATTATGACGTGAGCAGAATCGAAAAGGTCAAGCTTCGATATTTTCTTTTCATCAAAAGTAACTTCAATTCTAAAACTTCTGTTGTCGACAATTTTAAGAATAGGAATGCCGGGCGATGCCAATGTTCCCTGATCCAATAACCGCTCTGCAACAAGTCCGTCAAATGGAGCCAAGAGATTCGTGTATTTTGCAATCGCAGATGCCGATCCTGCTCCGCCTTTTGCAAAAGTTAAATTCGCTTCCGCCTGCGAAAGCGCAGTCTTTGCGCGCTCCCATTCAACTTTACTAGCGGCTTGTCTTTGATAAAGAAAATCCATTCGCTCGAAATCTCTCTTCGCCTGCTCTAAAGCGGCTTCGGCAGAGCGAAATCCTCCTGCCGCAGACACGCTTTGGAGCTCGAGTTCTGGTGCTGATATAACTGCAAGTAATTGTCCTTTCTCGACTCGATCACCTTCTCTAACATTTATTTTTTCGATAACTCCCATAACTCGCGATGAAATTATTGCTTCTTCATGCGCAGTAATCTTTCCTGGAGCTTCAACTAAAATCGGAATTTCGGCGGCGGTAATTTTGTAAGTATTTCCGCTTAATTCTTTTTCTCCTTCTGATTCAACAAATCCCGGCTCCACTTTTTTATGCAATAATCCTTCAACCCAAATAAAGATCGATAGGAGCACGAAAACAGAAATTAAAATTTCAAGTACGCGCCTGCGGCGCGAAATTTTTGAGCTCATCTTTCCACCTCTTTTCCGGCAACTCGTTCAACACCTGCAACTGAAATCCATGCGTGAGTCCTGGCGCTCAAAGCATTCAACCTTGATTCTGTTAAATTCCTTTCAACCTGTAATAATTCGTCGATCTTTGCCAAGCCTGCGGAGTATCTGTTTTCTATTATTGAAAGCGACTCACGCGCCGCTTCCACCGCTTTATCGGCAATTTCTATACGTTCAAGCGCCTCGAGTGTGCGGCGATGCAAAGAAACTGCCGCAAGTTCCAGCTGACTGACAACTTCCCGCCTTGCTTCTACAGCTTCATTTCTCTGAGCTCGAGCCTCTTTACGTTTGGCGCGGGCACGCCAGCCGTCGAATATCGGAACATCCAAGATTACCGCGGCTGTCACTGACCTTCTATCGAATCCAACACCTTCATCTTCACCATGCCACTCGCCAAAAACTTCTCCTGCAACAGTCGGAAGGCTGGAGCCTACTGCAACCCGTTCCATTGCCTGAGAAAATTCCTCCGCGTTCAGCGCGGCAACAATTAATGGATGCGAATTTAGCGCGGCATTCAGAACTTCCTCTTCGTTTTTTTGATACAGCGGAATTCCCAAACGCTTCGGTTCGAGACCTGAAACAGAGTTAATACCTATGATAGATTTCAATTCTAGTTTGACAATTGCCGCATCATTCTTTGCTCTAACATAATTTGCTCGAGCATCAGCCAAACCGACTTCAACAGATAGGAGATCTGAAAGCAAAACGGTTCCGGCTTCATAATGAGCCTTTGCAATACTTCTGTGCGTCTCGAAAAGTCGGACTGTTTCCGACCATAGCTGAACTGCTGCATCAGCCTCGAGAGAGCGGTAATACGCGTCAGCAACATTAAATGCGACGTCGCGTTTAATAGCAGAAAGCATCGATTGTCGGCGTTTGGTCTCGGCGACGGCAGCGCTGACCTGCCCCGACCTCTGCCCAAAATCCAAAAGCAGAGCTTTTGCATAAAGTCTAGTCGCCCAATCTTCAACTGCTTCAGTGTTGTTCATGCTTGCCTGCACCTGAGGCGTAAGTCTGCCCTGCTGAAGAATCGACATGAACGCAGACGGAGGATCATCGGAAACCATATATCTTTCTGATAATCCGATAGTCGGCATGTATGAAGATTTAGCTGCATCTATCCCGGCTCTTCCTGCATTCACAGAAGCTTTAGCTCTAAGAATAGCGGGTGATGAATTCATCGCATAACTGATTAGATTCAAAAGAACAGGATCATTATCTGTCTTTTCTTTTGAGAGCCAGATCTCTTCTGGCACCGGTAAAGCGGCTGTTCGAGGCACAATAGGTTTTGTGGCAATACTGTCGTTGTGAGTATAACCCGGCGGTTCAATCGCAATCATCGTAGCAGTATCGAACTTAGAATCAGATATAGTTTTTTCCTCTTGTTGAGTTTTACCGGCAATCGCAGCAACCGGAATCTTCAACTGCATCCCTTGAACAATTTTGTATGGAGCTTCCAAATCGTTGAATCGAGCAATTTCTGTCCAAACATTTCCGTTTCCAAGTTCCGATTTTGAAATCGAGAATAAAGTCTCTCCTTGCTTCACCTCGTGGATTCTAATTTCCTGAGCATTAGCAGAATTCAAATTCAGCAAAGAAAATGTCAAAAGTAAAATAACTGCATGTAAAGTTTTTTTAGTTTGTTTTGAAATCCGAGCGGTAATTTGCCCAACAAGTTTACACGCCTTAGAAATCAACGGGTCAGAAAGAGAATAGTAGATTGTAGTATGATCACGTCTTGTGGCAACCACTCCGAGTCTTCGCATGAGAGCAAGATGTTGAGAAAGTTTCGGCTGAGTCAAATTTAATTTTCGTGCTATAGCAAGCACACTCTTTTCACCATTACAAAGCGTCTTCACAATCCTCAATCTATCCGGATGCGTAAATATACGGCAAATCTTAGCCTGCGTGGAAAATAGATCTTTCATAGTAAAAGCCCTCCATAATTACATTCAATTATTAGAATATACACTTTTTTGAATATATGTCAAATAAAATTTTCACTTTTCAATTTGCAATTTGCACTTTCCAATTTTCACTTTTCAATTTGCAATTTGCACTTTCCAATTTGCACTTTTCAATTTGCACTTTCCAATTTGCACTTTTCAATTTGCACTTTGCAATTTGCACTTTTCAATTTGCAATTTCCAATTTGCACTTTTCAATTTGCACTTTCCAATTTGTACTTTT
>PEWQ01000174.1 GCA_002780065.1 Candidatus Hydrogenedentes bacterium CG07_land_8_20_14_0_80_42_17 | reverse complement strand
AATTGACTGGCTAATATTGTGGCAAGTATTGCCAATGCGAGCCATAAAGTAGCAGTAATATAGATTTCTAACATAGAGTTTACCTCATAATTTTTTTCTTTATAGAAGTCATCAGCCAATTGGCATTTATGAGGGAGACCTCTTTCCCTATGTCGTATACGAATTTAAGCTATTGATGCAATTTGTCAATAATTCTTTTACGCCGCGCATTTCATAATAGCTTGCGGATAAGTGTCACTTTTTCTCCGGAGTAGAGAGTGACTGACTTCTCACCATTGAGAATAATTAATCCGCCGTCATCAGATATGCCTTGAATGAAGACGAGTTCATTGCCGAAAAAAGCTTTTTCATTCTTACCGTAAAGAAAGCTGTTCAACTCCTTCTGAATTTCAAACTTGTTGGTGCAGTTTAATCTTCTTAAAAATACTTCAAGAAAAGAAGTCAGCAGATGATCGAGCTTTGGCATATCCGCTTTAAGAATTTTAGAAAGAGATATAGCTGAATCAATTGGAGCCGTCATTACATTTATCCCAACGCCGACAATATATGCGTCATCTTTTTTTTCGCACAATACTCCGGCAAGTTTCTTATCTTCATAAATAATATCATTGGGCCATTTAATCAGACAATTCACACGGATATTTTTTAATAGTTCTAGGAGCGATAGTCCAACTACAAGAGGAAGAAAAAGTTGTTCCGTAAAAAAATTATCGAGGTCATGAGAATGGAGGAGCATAGAAAAATACAAACTGCCTTCAGGAGATTCCCAGACTTTTTTATTTCTTCCGCGCCCGGCAGTTTGATGTTTTGCAAGTACCACAATTTTGGATTTATGATTTTGGCGCCACAGCCTGTAAACTTCATCCTGCGTAGAATCAAGCTCGTCATACTTAATAATTTCAAAATCGCTTATGAGCATTAAAAGACTCAGTTCTTACCCAATACGCAAGAACTGCCCTTTCTTGCCGACCTTCAAGACATCTCCTCTTTTGAATGAATATGTTGCTGTAATTTTAGTCCAACCGCTATCATTTTCTACTCTTACTCCGCCTTGTTCAATCAAACGCCGCGCTTCGCTCTTCGATGAAACTGTTTTTGCCCGCAATAGCAACGACGGAAGATCCTCGCCTTGAAGAGGAATAATTTCTGAAATTTCCTCGGGCTTTTCTTTACGTTTGAATATGGAATCGAATCTAATCGATGCATTTTCCGCCGCACTGCGGTCGTGCAACATTGAAACAATTTCTGCTGCAAGTCTGGCTTTTGCATCTCGAGGATTTATCGCCGAGTTCTTCATCTCTTCTATTTCGTCTTCAGAAATTGATGTAAGAAGAATCATATATCTCCATATAAGAGAATCTGGAATAGACATTATTTTCCCGAAAATATTGTCAGGGTTTTCAAGAATTCCAATTGCGTTGCCGTAAGATTTAGACATCTTTCTGACTCCGTCAAGCCCTTCAATAAGCGGAAGCATAACGACAACTTGAGGCGGTTGATTCTCTATCTCCTGCAATTTTCTTCCCATCAATAAATTGAAGCGCTGATCCGAACCTCCAATCTCGACATCGGCATTCAATGCAACAGAATCGTAGCCTTGAAGCAGAGGATACAAAAATTCAGTAATAGTAATTTCTATATTGTTCTTGAACCTTTCTTTGAAATCATCTCTTTCAAGCATCCGAGCGACAGTGCGATAACTTGCCAGTTTCAATATTCCTGCGGCTCCAAGAGGTTCCAGCCACGACGAATTGAAAACCACTTCGGTTTTCAGAGGATCAAGAATTTTAAAGACCTGGTCTTTGTAAGTTTGAGCATTAACAAGAACTGCTTCGCGAGTTAACGGAGGCCGAGTTTCATTACGTCCGCTCGGGTCGCCAATCATAGCAGTGAAGTCTCCGATCAAAAAGAAAACCTTGTGCCCGAGATCCTGAAACTGTCTGAGTTTTCGCAAGAGTACAGTATGCCCCAAGTGCAGATCAGGCGCAGTAGGGTCGAACCCGGCTTTAATTCTCAAAGGTCTCCCCTCTTTTAATTTAGAATCGAGGTCGCCAATGACTTCATCAACACCGCGCAGTAATATTTTTTTTGCATTTGCAATCATAATGTTTTAGAAGAAAGAGCAGGTTTCAGCCTGCTCTTTCGCAAAATTAACTTTCTTCATTATTTTACGCAAAACGTTCTCTGAGCCTTTTCCACATCTTCGGCGCAGATTCGCGGCATCGCTCCATTATTTTTTCTACATTAAGCGATTTAACTTTTTTGCCCTCCATCAGAATTCTGCCGTTTACTATTGTGGTGTCGACTGTTGCATCGACCATTCCAAAGATAAAGTGCCCAAGGAAATTGTCCGCTCCGAATGGCGTTGGAGGATTGTAATCAACTACGATGACATCAGCAGGTTTTCCTTTTTCTATAACTCCAACATCTATTCCCATAACTCGCTTTATTATCTCACGGTTGTTTTCTAAAAGCATCTGAGGCGCCTCACAGAAAGCAACGCGCGGATCGTGATTGTCCAGTCTGTGCAATAAATATGCACACCGCATCTGAGAAAGCATATCGGAGGACATACCGTCAGTGCCAAGCCCAACAAGAATTCCCTTCTGCATCATCTTCAATGCTTTCGAAACTCCAACCGCATTGTTCATATTCGATTCAGGATTGTGAACGACAATAGTGTCGGATTTTTTAATTAATGCCATCTCGGAGTCGTCAATCCAGATGCAATGAACAAGTATTGAATTCTTTCCAAGCAATCCGAGTTTATGAAGTCTCTTTACTACAGGAACCTTGTATTTCTTAATGCAATGCTCTCTGTCGGATTTGTCCTCTGCAACATGAATATGGCATCCTACTCCGTATTTATTCGCGATTTTTACGCATTGTTTTACGGAATCGTCCGACACAGTAAAACTAGCATGAAGCCCTACTAAACCAGTAACGAGCTCCGATGGCGAGCGCTGAAGCTCAGCAAGAAATCTTTCACTCTCGAATAATCCGCCGCCCTTAACATTTCTGTCCGAAACCTCGTAGCAAAGGCTTGCTCGTATTCCGGCATCTTCACACGCACCGCGCAAAATTTCGAGCGAACCGTCGCGGCATGAAGGCGAAGCATGATGATCAATGATTGTGGTTGTTCCATTCTTTATACATTCGACAAGTGGAACGAGAGCAGAAAGAAGAACATCTTCACGGCTCAAAGAATAATCAAGTCTCCACCATAATCGTTGAAGCACCTCCATGAAATTCTTCGCAGGTGCTCCAGGAGGGCACATTCCGCGGGCCATCGTGGAGTATAGATGATGATGAGCACAGATAAGTCCAGGCATTACGACTTTGTTCTTCGCGTCTATAACTTTGTCAGCCTTAATTGCCGGAGTCTTTGAATAAACATTTTTTATCTTCGTGCCTTCGATGAGCACCGCTCCGTTTTCAAATACTTTGCCTGTGCCTGTGACGACACGCCCATTTTTAATCAGAATTGTCTTATTCATCTTTTCCTCCTGTTATTCGTAAATATGTGGTTTTTTAGATTTCTTGTGATTTTGAATATCTTGGTCAACAAATTCAATATACTCCAGTAAATTTTTTGAATCTTTCTGCAATCCTTTCATTGTTCTGCCAAGTGCAGATGTTTTTTCGATTAAAAAATCAAATTGTTTATTGGTCTGCTTTTGAAATTCCATAGTCTGCTTTTGAAATTCTATAGTCCGCTTTTGGAAATCAAAATAATCTTGTTTAATATCCTCGATATTTGCGTCGATTTCAACAAACCGTCTATCAAAACTTTTTGCAATTGCTGCTAATCTTCCGTTGCTATTTTTCATTTCCCCTCCTCAATCTTCCTTCAGCATTGCAGTCTCGCGTTTAGTCCGCTTTCTCATGTAAATGGCACTCGCGAAGCACTTCTGAGCGCATATCGAACAGCCAATGCATTTTGACGGATCTGTCACCGGATATCCGTCTTCACCCGTTAGCGAAATTGCTTGATATGGGCACCTTGAACAATTTCCGCATTTCGTGCAGAACTCGTAGTTGTATTCCGAAATCTTTTTGACAGGAGAAAGCTCCATGAATCCCCGTATCGGATTCGGCAGAGCAATACCGCGAAGTTTTGAGATCGACTTAATTCCGCGCTCCTCCATTAGATAGCTTAATCCATTTTCAAGTTCGTCGATGATTCCGTAACCGTATTTTGTTGCAACTGTGCAGACTTGAACGGAATTAACTCCGAGCGACAAAAAGTCCGCGGCATGTTTGTAAGTCATAACGCCGCCGTTACCGGAAATCTCGAGCCCGACAGGCGCAACAGTTGCAAGAGTAAGATAACTTATTGGTAGAACTCCTTCGCCGCTCATTCCTACTACAATTCCTTCTTCCCATTCCTTCTTCTCGATCTTTCTGAAAAACATCGTCGGGAAGGTGTTGGCAAGAGTTATTCCAGCTTTCTTGTGCGGATATTTTTTGAAGACCTCTTTTATTGCGCGGGCAATCGGAACAATAGAAGTGACTGCTGAGGTCAATTTAAATATTTTAGGAATGTCAGGATTAGAAACTTCCATGACCCACCCGATTATCTTCGCTGTCAATGCCGCATTCTGAGAAACTATATCGCCTTCAGTTCCGTCTCCGCCTTGAGGACAAGACAAAGAGTATTCAATTGCCATCGCACCGGCATTTTGAAGCTTTTTGGTATTTGACTGCCAACCTTTCTTGTCGCTCTCGTCATTCCCTGTGACAGGTCCGCCGGTCGATGCCATAGTCAGACGATCCGGATATTCCTTGACCAATTTTTTTATCTCTTTGCAGACTCGATTGAGCGGATGGCCAGATACGTTGTCGCAATTGCCATAAGTATTTGACTCGAAAACGTGCATGTATTCGCCTGGAATATGAATCGAAACATTATCAAAAGAGGTCTTCATTATTCCGCCCGCCCAACCTGCTTTGTAGGCTTTTGACATCTGATCATAGCCGTCAGACGGCGGCGCCGCAGAAAGCAGAAATGGTGAACGAATCTTTCTGCCAAAGAATATTGTTTCAAGCGATACAGGTTTTTTTACATATCCATCGAGTTGATGATAACTCTTTGTCTGTTTTTCAATTTTCGGCTGAGGTTTAGAATTAAGTGCAGCATCAATTCTAATCGCAACATTCTTTCCTGCGGCGCTCGCTTCAACTACAGTTGTAGGACCGTTGGCGGCATCACCTGCAACGAAAATCTTTCCCGTTTCCTGAAATCGCATCGCAGGCCTATTTCCAATAGCAATGATTACCGAGTCGATATCCATACGAATCTGCTCTGAACCGGAAACGTCGGAGATATCTCTGAGATTGAATTTTACATTCAGAGGCAATGTAATCTTATTCGTTTTCAAACCGATAATCTTCTTATCGCGCGCAATAATTTCAGTGACGCGTATTCTGCCGTTCACTTCAATGCCTTCCTGAACAAGCTCATTCAATTCGCGTCCTGTAAGAGGCATCTCACCGAGCTTTTCAAGGGCAAACATTTCTACTCTTTTTGCTCCGTTGTGAATAGCAGTAGTTGCGCAATCGGTCGCTACTGCTCCGCCGCCGATAACTGCAACCCTTTTGCCTTTCAAATTAAATTGCTTTGGACTGGAGAGGTATCGGATATTATCTATTGCTAATTCCTGATTTGGGATGCCGGAAAGAATAGGATTCCAAAGACCTTCAGCAACAAGAACAGCGTGAAAACCTTTCTTCAATAATTCTGCGGGGTTTTTAATCCGAGTGTTCATTTTGAGTTTAATATCGCCAAGTGAAAGAATGAAATCGATATCTGTATTTAATATCTTTCTGTCGAGCCTAACTTCAGGAATTAGTCTCAATGCTCCGCCGGGCTCTTTGTTTTCATCGTAGATCACAACTGAATACCCTTTTTGAGCCAATGTGGAAGCGGCGGCTAAGCCTGTTGGTCCTGAGCCAATAACAGCAACCTTCTTGCCGTTCTTTTTTGCTTTCAAATATTCAGGAATTCCACCGTCTTGTTTTGCTCGTTCAACTACGGAAGCCTGAACTTGCGGAATATTAATAGGACCGTCTACAAGTTTGTGAGAACATTTCGCCATGCAGAAACGGTCAGGACAAACTGCGCCGCAAATACCTCCGAGCGGATTCTCCCGCA
The DNA here is from genome assembly GCA_002780065.1 of Candidatus Hydrogenedentes bacterium CG07_land_8_20_14_0_80_42_17. Taxonomy (GTDB): domain Bacteria; phylum UBA8481; class UBA8481; order UBA8481; family UBA8481; genus UBA8481. Next base: position 4,128 of record PEWQ01000174.1, on the reverse strand, counting down.
TAACGAGCGCCGCAGAGCGCTGAATATCCGTTGCTGTCATTCCACGCGCGGCCATTATAAAATCCGCAGGAGAACAATTGCACGGACAACCGTCACGGCACGGTTTCTCCTCACAGAATTCACAACGCTCAAGTTCCATCTTTAATTGCGCATCGGTTAAAAGAATCTGATCCTTAGTAGCTTTCACGAGCATCCTCCAAGAAATGAAAATTAATTTGCGGCGGGCGGAAATAAAACATCCGCATTCATTACCGCATTATAGTTTACGAAAATAGAAACATTTAAGAAAGAAAAAAATAATATGCTTTGGTCAAAGGCAAATATTAGTTATTATGTCTATTAATAATAATTCGTTTAGGAAGGAGCAGATTGTTATGGATGCATTAGAGTGCTTGACTACAAGAAGAAGCATAAGAAAATTTCTGACAAATGGAATTGACAAGAAGACGATTGAAAAGATTTTGTCGGCGGGCCAGCGTGCGGTGACTGCGAATAATGAACAGCCGTGTTATTTTGTTGCTGTTACGAATGCTAAAATGCGAAAGCAAATAAAAGATCTATGCCCTAACAACGGGCCTTATATCGAAGTTGCTCCGCTGTGCGTCTGCGTCTTTTGTAAAAATTCTAAGTATTATCTCGAAGATGGAAGCGCTGCTACTCAAAACATTTTGAATGCGGTTCATGCTTTGGGGCTCGGAGCAGTCTGGGTGGCCGGTGATAAGAAGGATTATGCGGACGATATAAGAAAGCTCATTGGGATCTCCGAGGAATATAAATTGATAAGTCTGGTTCCAATCGGATATCCTGACGGAAATACACCTCTTACATCGAGAAAACCTTTAGATGAGGTAATTCGCTTAATAGACTGAAGCATAGACGTCGTATTTAACTTACCTTTATTCATAGTCATAATCTCTAAATTTATTTATACTACTAATATAATTTGTAGATATGCAGAGGAGAATAATATGTATTACATTTCATTCCTATTTTATGTGATGAGTCTTTTGCTTTATGCAGTTTTTTATAAAAAAAGAGCCAATATTTATTCGGATATAGGATTCATTCTAGCCGTTCTTGGTTTTGCTTCGGATTTGTCTCGGTTTGTTTTTGATGTAAGTGCCGCGATGACCATGTCCGGAACTTTTACTATTCTTAGTCTTGGCACTACTCTGGTCTTTATGATAATCGAATTGAGATTGAAAAGGACGAGAATACTTGGCACCGTCATTATGCCTTTCATAATGGTTTTTTCTTTCATGGCGCTTCTCAGCGCAGGCAAAGACATTCATTCATCAGAAGTCACCCGTGCTGTCACAAGCACCGGAGGTTTTTCATGGTGGATGCTTTTACATATTTTCTCAGCTCTTATCGGCTACGGAGCATTTATAGCTTCTGCTCTGATTGGAGTTCTGTTCATTATCGGAGAGCGACAGCTCAAGTCGCATCAGCCGGGGAATCTATTCTATTCACTGCCTGATTTTGGAACGCTATCAAAACTCAATTTTCGTTACACTCTTATCGGCTGGCTTTTTTTTACAATAAGTATTGTGCTCGGTCATTACTGGTTCAGAAGTTTATCAATAAAAATATCGATCGATTCGCCAAAAGTAGCTCTGACTCATTTGACATGGTCAATCTATACTTTTCTACTTTTCTCTCAAATTTTTCTCGGTTGGAAAGGCAGAAAAGCAGCAGTGGGTTCCATCATAGGGATTTTTTCGATTCTCGTAACTTTTCTTGGAATAAATCTTTTCTCAAACGGGCTTCATAGTTTTAGGTCATTTTGAATGAGAATTACAGTTATAGGTTTCAATCATAAAACATGTCCAATTGATATTCGAGAAAAACTGGCATTTAAAGACAAAGATATCGAATGCGCTCTGAGGGGTATAAATGCTCTGCCCGAAATTCGTGAAACAGTAATTCTTTCAACCTGCAACCGAGTCGAGATATATTTTGTAAGATCTGCGAGCATAGATAGCGACGACGATCTCCTTGAATTTATTGCAAAGTATCACAGAGTTGAAGTGACAAGCTTCAAAAATCTTTTGTACCGACATACTAACAGCGACGCAATAGAGCATTTATTCCGGGTCATATCCAGCCTTGATTCACTTGCTGTCGGCGAGCCTCAGATACATGGGCAGGTCAAGGACGCGTATCAGAAGAGCAGGGAGCTTCACACCTCAGGCAAGATAATGAACACTTTATTCGAGAAGGCATTATACGTAGGCAAACGAGTGAGAACCGAGACTGGCATAGGGCGAGCGCCTATTTCAGTAAGCTCGGTAGCTGTGGATCTTGCCGAAAAGATTTTCGGAGAACTTAAAGGCAAGCAAGCTCTAGTGATCGGAGCCGGAGAGATGGGTGAACTAGTCGCTCAGAATCTTGTCGACGCCGGAATATCAAAGATGGTAGTTGCGAATAGAAGTATTGAGCGAGCAGAAGAAGTGGCAAAAAAATTTAATGCAGAGAGCAAGGAACTTTTTGAATTGCCTTCGATATTGAGCAAAGTGGATATGATAGTTGTTTCAGTTTCTGCTTCAGAACCGCTACTCAATAAAGAGATGATTGTAAATGCATTAAAGATTCGCCGCGGCAATCCAATTTTCATAATAGATATTTCGGTTCCGAGAAATGTCGAAGAAGAGATAAATTCAATAGACAATGTTTATCTTTACAACACGGACGATTTAACAAATGTTGCAAACAAGAACAAAATGATGCGTTCTTCAGAAGTGGCTCAGTGTGAAGAAATAATAAAATACGAATTAGAAAAATATCTCGATTATCTAATCTCATTCGATACCGTACCAATAATTCAAGAGATGCGCGAAAAATTTGAAGAGATAAGGCTGAAGGAGATTGAACGGGTTATACTAACAAAAAACATATTGAATGAAGAGCAGATGGAGGCGGTAGATTATTTAACGAGATCCATCATGAATAAACTCCTGCATAATCCGATGGTAATTTTAAAAAAAGATTCAGGAACTGAAGAAGGATTCAATGAACGAAGAAGCCTTGAAAAACTTTTTTGTCTAAAGGAAGAGGAAAAATGAAAAAAGATACGAATATACGAATAGGCACGAGAGGAAGCGCTTTGGCGCTTTGGCAGGCGAATTACATATCGAAATCACTTTCAAAATTAGGCGTAAAGAGTGAAATAATAATTATCAAAACGCTTGGAGATAAGCTGACCCGCGGCGTGCTATCTCAAAATCGAAACCGAGGAAAGAGCTTTTTCGTCAAGGAAATTGAAGACGCACTATTGAATTATGAAATTGACATAGCCGTACACAGTTTAAAAGATGTGCCGCCTGATATGCCTGATGGATTAATTTTAGCCGCGGTTGCTAAACGAGAAGATCCGTCCGATGCATATATTTCCCGCAAAGGAAATTTTTTGGACCACGAAAAAAGAAAATCGATAATCGGAACATCGAGCCCGAGAAGAATAGCTCAACTGAAGCATTTCTATCCTGAATTTAGTTTTATGACTCTTCGCGGAAACGTGGAAACTCGAATTAGGAAGATGCATGAATTAAAACTGGACGGAATAGTATTGGCTTATGCCGGAGTAAAGAGGCTTGGAAGAAAGGAAGAAATCACAAAGAAAATACCTATTTCAGTTATTTTGCCGGCGGCAGGACAGGGCGCTATAGCAGTTGAATGCAGAAAAAAAGATCGGAAAGTTATATCGATTTTAAAAGAACTGAATGACAGGCGGACGAGCATAGCAGTAGAGGTTGAAAGAAGAGTGCTGACTAAACTGGAAGGTGGCTGTCAGGTGCCTGTCGGAGTATTAGCTAGATGGCGTCAAGACACATTATTAGTTTCTGCGGTGATTGCATCGCTTGATGGCAAAGAATATCTAAAAGAAAAATCTGTAATGAATCAAAATAATTGGAAGAAGAAGTGCGATGATTTGGCTGAACTATTGCTCAATCGCGGTGGAAGAGCTATCTTGAAATCGATACGGAAATAAGAAATACGGGGAAATACGGGGACACATTACTTATTTAGTTTTATTCCTTCCCGGTTTCTGTGGTTTTAATATCCTGCCTGTCGTCTTTTCTAGTTTTTCTGTAAACCCTTCTTGACCTAAAGGCCTGCCAACTCGAG
>PEWQ01000127.1 GCA_002780065.1 Candidatus Hydrogenedentes bacterium CG07_land_8_20_14_0_80_42_17 | reverse complement strand
AGACTCAAAGACATATTATCGTTTTATCCTGAATCAAGAAGATACAACTGAATGGGATTATCTCGATACGGTCTCATATTATTTTCGATTGGTTCAAACAGAGAAAGAAACTACTTTCATTTATGGAACAGGCGTTGCTGATGCATACGACAGCCAAACAACGATTGGAGAAGGAACTGCTCAAACATCGCCGTTCGTCTATAGAATTAGATCCATAACGCCGGTTGCACCTCTTTCCGCAATAAATCCAACCGACGGTCAAACGACTGTAGAATCTCGAAGACCTTCAATAACGTGGTCAGAAGCCGGAGATTCAGATCTTGCGGATGGAGATACGATTGTCTCATATTGGTTTGAAATAGCTACTGACGTTGGAATGAGCGATACTACGAGTTTTTCATCGGATGTTGGCTGGCAGGCGAACGGTTCGGTCACGCACAATTGCACAACAACTTTGAATCCGTATCAGTGGTATTACTGGAGAGTCAGAGCAAAAGATTCTGAAGGTCAAGTCAGCCCATATTCTTCTGTCTTCAGTTTTAAGATAAATGCAATTATTGCGGTTGACGGAGACCTTTCAGATTGGAACAGCAACGAATTTTTTCCTGCATTAAATGCTTACGGCTGGTATATCACATGGGACTCGAATTATGTTTATTGCGCTTGGAAACGAAATAATGCATTTGAGGATTCGGATTTAATTCAGGTTTATATTGATAACGAAGATCTCGGAGTAGGAAACAACACAACGGTTAACTTCAACGGCGGAGGCACTCATACTTTACCGTTCAATGCAGATACATGCGTTTACTATGAGCACCAATATTTATCCGGAGGTTTACATTATCAATGGAGTAATGGAGGAGCATGGAACTATGTTGCTTCAACCGGAGGTTCGGAATATAAAAACACTACAGACTATCAACTGGAATTTTCTTTTCCTTGGTCGATCATAGGAAATCCATCGAAATTCAAAGTAATGATTTCTGTTGTAAATAAAAATAATTCCAACTACATGTGGTCGAGTTGCCCTACGACTAATGAATATGGTGCGGCTGGAAAAGATTTTGCAACGTATCTTGAATTTCCAAAACTGCTTGGCGTAGCTCCTAACAGCAAACAGTATTACAAATCTAAACGAACGTGGAGAAATCCATCTCCTTCTCCAATTTCTTTCAGTCCCAATATTGATGGAGTAAAAGATTTCGATTGGGGTTCAACTCCTTCCGATTCTTCTCCGCAATACGACGAGCATCCTGCTCCGGGCGAAGGCAGTGATTCTCAAGTTGCCGTTGTTCCAATAGGCGGAATCTGCCGCGACGTTTACGTGACCAACGACGCGCAGTGGCTCTACATAGGCTGGCAGGCGTTTGGAGATCCTTTCGCTCTTGATGAGCCTAACGAATCAGAACAGTCTGCGCATTACGGATTCGTAATTACTGATACGTCTTCGTGGGGCTCGCCATGGGATCCGTGGAAGAACTCAATGTCTGCAACCAGAGTTGACGGTTATGGTTGTAATGTATGGACTAATTTGTTTGCGACTTATGGCAACACCAATTTTGCCGGCGGCAATCGTTATGTTTCAGATGGAGCTTCATGGGATATAGGAACTGATCTTACAGACAAGGATTATTCCGCATATTTGAACGACTATGGTTCGGGTTGGGGCGAAGTTCGAATACCTCTATCGAGTATCCGTTCAGGAATGCAGGCTGGAGACACCATAGCGCTAATTCATTATGGCAGACATAATGGATACAAGAACGGAATAGATGATTGCACTCCATTCGATACCGATGCAACTTATCCTTATGCCGATGTTGCTTATCCGCTTCAATTCAGAGATACCCGGGTAATTGTGTATCTGATCAAGCAAGGAGTAATTTCCGCGTATCACCTGCCGGAAAGCACTCCAGTCACTGGATACGGCAAGATGCGTTCTCCATCTCAACCGAAATACGTTAACAAAGTTCATCTTATGGCTGGAGTGACTCCTGTAGGAGTCGCATCTTCTGCAACTTTATATTATTCGAATAACGCTAAAGCTTCGTGGTCAAGTGTGACAGTGACGGAAGAATTTCAGAGCGGAGGATATTCTTATTGGTCATGCGATCTTCCGAATCTTCCAAAGGATTCTCAAGTATTCTACTACTTCAAATTTAACTCTGATCAGATGACGACATATCTTTATGGTTCCGACACTTATTCTACAGCAACATCTTCAGAGGCTTCTGCTCAAACGAACGCTTTCTATTTTCAAATAAGTAATTCTGCTCCAACTTCTCCGACCACAATAACTTTATCTTCAAATTCACCAAACGATAACGATACGATCACTGCCACCGCTTCCGGAGCGCTCGATTCCGATGCTACCGATATTTTGACGTATCGCTTTGAATGGAAGAAGAACGCTGTAAGTCAATTTGTTGCGTATGATTCAACTGCGCCTTACACATCTTCCGTTCCGCCTGAATCGACAACTCAAGGCGAGACATGGCAAGTATACGTTTCAGCAGGAGACGGTATCGAGACATCAAGCGCAACAACCGGACCGGTCGCCGCTGTTTCAACGTTAGCGACATGGCCGGGTTCCGCTCCGAGTTTGGTGAACCGTGCTCATGTCGTCACAACGAATGGAATAACGGAGTGGATATGGAAGGACAAATTTGGAGAGGTTGTCCCATCAAACCTAGACCTCAAAGAGGCAAGAGTTCAAGCAGACACTGATTACATATATTTCTACTTTGCTCTTGGTTCATTTACTGAATGGTCAATAAATATTGCCGTAGCTATCGATACTACTTTGGATTCAAGCGGAGGAAATGAGATTGGCGACCAGACAACAACATTTTTGGATTCAGAAATATCTACTCCGCCATTAAAGCACGAACGACAGATCATATTCCATTCAACGAGCACCGGCGGAGCAATGACAGCGGAGCTTGACACCGGCGGAGCAGGCGGCAACAACTGGATCGTTCCGCCGTCCGGAGTTTCAATGTCAGTAAAAGCTTCTGCCGGAATAATCGAAGCTAGAATCGCAAGACAAGATTTGCAGTTGAAAGGCACTTGTAATTTCAGAATTGCAACTGCGATATTTCAAAATGTTCCGGGGCAGGCATCAACAACAAACACTACCGGCAACTATTCGCCATGCGATGCGTTCGACGCAGTCACAATGGCTAAAGCAAATTTCAATGATTCTTCGTGGTACGGAACTTCTTTGCAAGAAGACCTATCAGATGGCGATATTGATTTCTGGGTGCAATTAGCATTGACCGATACTTCACTCGAACTTAATTCCACACCAGCTCCAACACCAGCTCAAATACCGGGAAATGGTGATACTTCACTTGTCAATCCTCCAACATTTACATGGGAAATTCCCAGCGACACAGACGCGAACGACACAGTAGTTGCATATATCTTCGAATTAGCAGATTCAGGAACATCGCTTGATGGAGCAGTAACATATCGGCAGACAGTCATCGGCAATAGTTTCTTATTGCCGGGGCTTTTAAACGACAGCGCTTATTACACGTGGCGAGCCAAACCCATTGACAGAGCCGGACATGTTGGATATTCAGTGCCGCAGTCATTCTTCCTTGCTGAATCAAAAACCATTCTCGTCTCGGCTCCGACAGATTTAGAGAACATAAGCAATATGCGTCAGATGAACGGGAATGAGGTAGCCGGAACAACAATAGTGTGGAACTGGGTTGCGGCAGTGCATTCTGAAAGTTCGCCGATCGACAGCTACATAATCGAGATCGATACATCGACATCATTCACTTCACCTTTGAAAGTCGATACGCGTTCGAGTTCAACTCGCAAGTACACTTACACAAGCGCTTTGCGAGGCTACACTTATTATGCTCGAATAAAAGCTGTCGACACGGGCGGTTACATCGGGACATCTCCGGCATCTGACGGCATTTATGTAAGCAGACGACAGGTGAACGGAGATTCAAGCGATTGGGCATCGTCTGGCGGATATGGTTTGAGAACTGCAAATCTAGACACAACATTAAGCGAAGCTATTTGGGTCGATTCACAGGGTGACCAGCGAACCGATGTTGCTAATTCAACTTCGCGAGATCTTTTGCAGTTTCATGTCACTGCCGACAAATACAATCTTTACTTTTTAATTCCGACTGCGGCACTTTCGAGCGGAGAATGCATCGGCCAGATTGCAGTTTCTTTTGACGCGTCTTCCGACATTAGAGCATTTCAAGGAACAGGAACATATTCGGAAGACAGCTTCACCGCGCTCGATGCCGCGTGGGAGAAACTTGTAAGATGGCGAACAGGAAACGATGATTGCTACATATTGAATACTGCTTATGCAGGTCAGCCCGGCTGGTATACTGAGAACTCTTCAAGTAAGTATGTAGAGCTTTGCGCACCGCTCGAACTTTTCGGAGGATCTGCAAAAGTTCTTGGTCAACGTCTAAAATTTACGGTCGCGACTTTTGTGAATTCATCAGGTTCGGTCGGACAGAACGGAGCAGGAAATTCGAATACTGTAGATGCTCTTTCTAATCAAGTGACAACATGGACTGACGAAGTTAGTTCATCTGATCAAGTCATAAACGCGTATTTGACTGTTGATATTGATAACGAAGGCAGAGCAACTAATTGCCAACTCGATACAGAAGTTTCGCCGGCTCCGCAACTGCCGAATCAAAATGGCGCGCCGTTCAGTTCGAATCGTGATTACATTATGTACAATGTTTTTGTTGATCGATTTGTTTCAGGAAGAAGCGATAATGTTCCTGGCGATCCTTACATGTCTGGCGGAGACTTAAAAGGTCTTCAAGATTCAATTACTTATTTCAATGAACTCGGAATTACGGGACTTTACACATCACCTGTTTTAGACTTTGGCGGTGGATGCTGGGGCTACAATCAAAGCGATTTTTATCGAGTTCAATGGTCTTATACAAATCCTTCGTCACAATATAACGGATTCGACGATTTATTGAATCTTGCGAAGACTTGCCGGTATCACAACATGCGATTGATAGTTGACTGGGTGCCGGGACAAATTTATTCAGGTCGAACTTATACCAACCATCCGGATATGTTTTTAGGAAAAAGATTTGGAGGAGAAAGAGTTCTAGAGAGCTCTGTTGAGGCACGGCAGTTCATGGCAGACCATTCACTCTTTATGTCATCATTTGGAGTTTATGGACTTCGAGCTGACAACACCAAATTCTATGATCCCGGGGACGAGCCTACTCGAGGTCTTCCGTTCTACAGGTATATGCGCGTAAAATGGGATGAGGTATTTCCTGAGATATACGTATTCGGAGAGATGCCGGGAAGTTCGGCTGATATTGGAATGTACACGAAAGACAACAATCGAATGCAAGGACAGCTCGACTTTCCGATACGGTCGGACTTATTATTCGGTTGGGGATCGGCAAATCAAACTGCCGCTACTTTCAGTGGAAATTTTCAGGGATACGAGAACGACTATGGCAGTGAAGCTGTAATGGCAACGTTAGTCGAAAACCATGATCATTCGAGAGCATACAATCAACTTGGCGGCGGACAAGATAATGATGGAAGTAAACAATCTGCGTATGTTGATATGCTTCGGGCAATATTTGCATTTGCATCAGTTCATTCTCAAAATCCTGTACTCTTCTACGGAGACGAAATTCCATTATCAGGTTGGCACTCATGGACGTATCCATACCCTGGCGAATACGTACAATCTACAGAGCGTTTCGGAAATACTCGCAAGATGGTTTTCGATGATGCATCGAGTTCGTGGTTAAGACCGTCAATTCAAAAATGGTTTCGGGCAAGAAATATATTTAGCGAAATTCGGGCTTCGAAAGCTTACAGGAATCTATCGACACCGGATAATTATATTCTTGTTTACAGACGCGGAGACGGCAATGGAGATCTACACAAATTCATTCCGATATTGAATAATTACGAGTCAAATATCAATGCGGACATATCTACCGGCGAAGCCGCCGGAATCGAATACTTAGATTGGCTTCATCCAGAATGGGGAATTATCACAGATGCCGGCGGAAAAGTAAATTGGACAACGAACGCTCGCGACGGATCGTTGCTTGTAAAAGGCGGCTACGGACGAAGAACAGTTCACGTCTATGTAGGCCAAGCTGACGCAATTGTTTCGATAGATAATTATTCTGCGTGGACTCGAAAGACAGATGCGACCGGTTATTGCAGTATTGAAGATGTAGTAGGCTGGGGCGGGGGAGGTCCAAACTATGATAGAACTCTTTATGTTTGGAAACAGGGATATACAGTTCATTCAAAAACAATTTCTCTTACTTCTGGCGACGGCAATTTAGCTCAGCTTGAAGAAACTCAAACTCTATCCACTACAGACAACAATCCGCCTCCAGCTCCAACAGGCCTTGCCGCTGTAGTTCGGGATCGCGCCGCATTTTTGCGCTGGAGCGGAGTGACTGATTATTCTAATGAAGATCCTCAAAACGTTATTACATACAAAATATACCGTTCACAAATCCACAACGATCCTTCATCTCAAATGATCATAGAGGTTATGCAATCATGGTATTACGACAACAATCTCGACAATTTCCTAACTAACGACGATACGTATTACTATCGAGTGCGAGCTGTTGACAGAAACGGAAACTTATCAGGCTATTCAAATGAAGCAATGGTGGTACCGAAGAAATATCGAGTCAAATTCTATTTTGATCTTGAGGGAGTATGGGACGATATTAATTCTGTTCAATCAGTTAAAATTGCCGGCAACTCAACATCGAATCTAGGAAATTGGGCTCCAATTTCAATGACGCGCATAGATACAACGATGTGGTATTACGAGTGCGAGATGGATCCGACATCAATGCCCGAATTCAAATATGTTGTAAATAACGGAGATGACAATTGGGAATATAATAATGTTTTTTCAAATATATTTTACTCAACCGACAATCCTCGTCTTGTAAAGATTGTCGATCATACCGGAGACGGCACAACAATATTTACACATCGTTGGAATATAGATGGCGATGTTGCTCCGCGCAAACCGATAAATGCTGTTGCGACTGGCGGCGACACTTCAATTAAAATCGGATGGACTCCAAATATTGAGCCGGATGTCATACGTTACATAATTCGAAGATCGACCGATCAATCTAATTGGACTGAAATCGGAGATGCATCAAAGACTCAAAATTTGTTTACAGACACAGGCGCAGTTCCGGCAACAACTTATTATTATCAAGTCAAGGCTGTAGATTGGTGGAATAACGGCGGCAACTGGTCGGCAACAACTTCAGCACTACTGACATCGAATGATGTGACATCTCCTTCCAAACCGACGGGGCTCACGTTGTATCCTGTAGACACTTCCACTATAAAGCTGACTTGGAATCCAAATTCTGATGGTGATCTGGCAGGCTACATCATCTATCGTTCTCAAGACCCTTCAGTGCCTATGACTTTAGAGAATCGGGTAAATGCATTTCTGGTCTCTCCAACTTTATCGCCTTATTATACCGACTCAACAGTGACGAATGGAATTAAGTATTACTATAAAATATGTGCACAAGATCAAGTCAGAAATATTTCTACACCGTCAGATACCCAATCAGCCTACATTGTAGCTGTAACTTTTTCTATCGATCTTGCCAACGTCAATCCGTCTTCCATGGAAATATCAGGGAGCGCTTACAGCATGGGGCCGTCTCCTACCAGAGTTGCGCTAACGCATACTGCAAGCACTGTCTGGAGCAAAACTATCGCAGTATTTGGAGGAGTTGCTCTAACATACCGTTATTCTTACAACAACGGTTCTGCCACTGAAAATGCATTTGCCACTTCATCGACATTGCGTGAATACACTCCGCCGGAGGTTGATTCAGTAACATTAAATCAGGATTGGAACAATGCTCCGGCCGGCGTGACAAATCCTCAGGGATATTCAGGAAATCAGACGGCATATTTGTCGTGGACTTCAGACTCCAGCGTAGATGTTATTGGATACACAGTTAAACGAGCTTCTTCAGCCGATACAAATTTTGTGACAATTACTTCGAGCATACTATCGAATACTGCTTATACCGACACAGGACTGAACAATGGTGATACTTATTATTATTATATCTATTCGGTTGACGGAGGAGCGATTCAACTCCAAAGCTCTGCGTCTCGAATGGTATCTGTGACGCCGCAACTGCCGGTCTGGATCAGATTCAGAGTTGATGCAATAGACAAAATACGCTCTGATATTGCAAAAGGGCGAGAGCAATGAGAAAAATATTTGCATTGTTTTTATTGATTACCTTTTCTACAAATGTTCGAGCGGCTACAGCTTCGGATACTTGGGGGCAGGTTTCAAAAACCATTGCAATCAATCCAGGCACAAGCGTTTCAGTATGGAAGGATGCTTATCGTTCGCTGGTGACAAATGGCGAGTCAACAATGACTGCAGTCGGCGATGGGACTTACGAATATATTGTAGGCTTATCTGCGGGGCAAACTTATAATTACATTTTTTTCGCAAATGCCGGCTGTCCTGCTCCAGGAGGATTACAAGCGTGGAATGATTATTACGACATCATGCCTGCAAATGGCGTGATCAAATGTTCTTCCAACGGATATTCGTGGAATGAACCGGACACTACTGCATATTATTCTTCAGTAAATTACGATGCCCGGCGTGTTCTTAATATTGCGTCATCGAAAATTCCAGGAGACACAATATGGGTCTTCAATAATTTTGGAGAGACTCCCGGCGTTGTTGCTAACTTCACAGCCGCGGCCGAAGGCGAGACAATAATAAGACTTTTATGGGCTGGCGTTTACGGCTCGTGGGGGCAGAGCGGCGAGGCATTCAAAGCGGCTGATGTGCTTGCCGGAGGTTATTATGAAATCTATCGCGGGACGAATGAGACGGGACCTTTCACAAAAATAAATACTGTAGAAGGTTCATACAACACTTATCTTGATACTAATCTTATTTTTGGCGATACGTATTACTATTGTATTCGGGCTGTAGACGCATACATGGGTACTGATTCTACTGATACATTTTCAAGAATTATCGGCGACACTTCAACAGTGATGAATGCGAGAGCTCGAGGAGCAATAGGCACTTTCTTTCTTGTCAAAGAAGCAGACTGGAAAATAATTGAAAAGCATGAGAACATTGTATGGTTTTCAAAACCTGATGATCCACCGTGGTGTGAAAAAATTCCGGTAAGGGTTGTGAGAATTTATTTACCTAGAGGAAAAATGGAATAATGAAAAAAAGAGCTACAATATACGACGTTGCAAAAGATGCTGGAGTATCTATAGCTACTGTTTCAAGATATTTGAAACGGTTAAACGTAATTGCTCCTGCGACATGCAGTAGGTTGGAAAAAAGTATTAAAAAACTTGCATTTAAACCGAGTTTCCTTGCAACATCGCTTGCAAGGAAGAGCAGACATTCTGTAGGACTTATTGTTCCTAGTGGAGAACGCGCATACAAAGATTTATTTCTTTCTGAAATTATTTCAGGAGTGACAGAAGCGGCCGGCAAAGCAGGCTGGACAGTGCATCTCTCTATGCTCGGTTCCGTAATTGATGACAAGAAATTACTTCAATATCATTCTGAACTTGTTGACGGTTCTCTGATTCTTGACGCCGCGCTCGATTCGCCTGCAGTTAAGGATCTCATAAAGGAAGGGCATATTGCCGTAGCTATAAATCGAGCCGACAACGCTTTGCCATGGATAATTGTGGACAATATAAACGGTGCGCTGAAAGCCGCTAGATACCTTTATTCATTAGGGCACAAACGCATTGCCGGAATCGGCGAAAAGAAGGGCGTCGGCGAGATGAGGCTTGACGGATTTGCCGCAGGTTTCAAAGAATGTAAATTAGAGCAGTCGTGGATTCTTGATTCTAAAATGAGCAAAGAAAAGACATACGAAATTGTAAAAAAACTTTTGAAACAAAAAAATGCTCCAACAGCATTTGTTCTTGCTTCAGATTGGATTTCAGCAGGAGCTTACAAAGCTATTTATGAATTAGGATTAAAGATACCGGATAAAATATCCGTTGTAGGTTTTGACGATACTTTGCTTGCAGAAGCTCTTGTACCCTCTTTGACTACTGTTCGACAGCCTTTGCATAAAATGGGAAAACTTGCTTTTGAAATCTTTACGGCTTTATTGAATAAAGACATTAACGTATCAAAGCAAATATTATTGGAACCTGAATTAGTCATAAGAAACAGCACGGCTAAATATTATCTGTAACTTTGCTACGACACGAT
>PEWQ01000040.1 GCA_002780065.1 Candidatus Hydrogenedentes bacterium CG07_land_8_20_14_0_80_42_17 | reverse complement strand
GAACGTGTGAAATAATTGAAAAATGAAAATTGGAAAAATAAAATTTTCAATTTGCACTTTCCAATTTGCAATTTCAAATATAATAACATACCAGAAACCGAGACACTGAGATTTTTAAATAATTTTTTATTTTATTTTTTCTCCGTGGCTCCGAGTTTAATTTTTGCTTATTCTCCAGATTGCGGTCATGCCTTCTTCAGGTCCGAGCGGAATATTCCAAATCTTTCCGCCTTTCCACTGGTAAACTCTGTCAGTCAAAAGCTCATGCGCTTTGAACGTTTCCCAATCCTCGATTCCCCATAAATCCAACGGCAAATAAAGGTTAGTTATCTGCCTATGAAACGGATCTAAGTTAACCGCAACGCAAATAATATTCGACCTGTCAGACGTCATCTTCCCGTAAAAAATAACATTGTCGTTATCGCACTTAAAAAACTTTAAGTTCTCGTATTCATGCAGAGCCGGATTCTCCTGACGAATTTTATTTATTTTCGAAATCTCAGCTTTTATATTTCCAGGTCTGTCCCAGTCCCAGACCTTATACTGATACTTTTCCGAATCGAGATATTCCTCTTTTCCTTCTTCTTTCGGAGTATTCTCGCAAAGTTCGAATCCGTTATAGATTCCATAAACCGAAGATAAAGTAGCCGCAAGAACAGACCTTGTAATGAAAGCCGGTCTGCCGCCTTTCTGCAGATATTCAGTCAGAATATCAGGTGTATTCGTAAAAAGATTTCCTCGAAAATATTCTTTCATCTCAGATTGAGTTAACTCTGTAAGATATTCTGTTAATTCTGATTTAGAATTTCGCCACGTAAAATAAGTATATGACTGAGTAAATCCTGCTTTTGCCAGAGCCTTCATCATCTTCGGTTTTGTAAACGCTTCTGAAAGAAAGATTAAATCAGGATATTTTTCCTGAGCCTTTGCAATCAACCACTCCCAAAAGACAGCAGGTTTCGTATGAGGATTGTCTACTCGAAAGATAGTCACTCCATGCTTTCTCCAGAAGACAATAATAGAAAGAAGTTCTTTCCAAAGTTCCTTCCAATCCTCGCAATAAAAATTCAGAGGATAGATATCTTCATATTTTTTTGGAGGGTTCTCTGCAAATTTAATCGTGCCGTCAGGATTCTTGTAATACCACTCAGAGTGCTCAGCAACATAAGGATGGTCTGGCGAGCAATTCAACGCAAAATCCAGAGCAATCTCAAAATTCATTTTTTTGCATTCAGCCGCGAATCTGTCAAAATCTTCAAGAGTTCCCAATTCCGGATTGACAGCTTTATGCCCTCCTGATTTATTTCCAATCGCCCATGGCGAGCCTGGCTCTTCAGGCAAAGCCTTCAATAAATTATTTTTTCCTTTGCGATTTGTCTCACCGATCGGATGTATCGGCGGAAGATAAATTACATCGAAACCCATCTCTTTAATTTCAGGCAGGCGCGCGATCATGTCATCGAATGTAGCGCTCTTCCCTTCAATTTTTCCTTGCGAACGATGAAACATCTCATACCACGCCGCATAGCGCGCAAGCGGCCTGTCGGCTACAACTTCAAGTATAGGCTTAAATCTCGAAATGACCTTTTGGAGATGCTGAGGCCATGCCTCGATCGTGTATTCGTATCGAGCATTCTTTTCTAACTGAAAAGTTCCTCGCCATCTATCGTTATCAACAAATTCCATCGGAGTTCTGCTCCACTTCTTAGAACCTTTTTCGCGATAGACCAGAAATGCCTCAAAAAGCTCATGCCCGTCTCTGAAGATATCCGCCCATACAGTCACAGTATCTCCAACTTCACGTTTTATCGGATATCTTCCCTCATTGAAGATCGGCCTGACATTTTCGATAACTACACTCTTCGGTTTCATGACTTTTTCCTCGCCTCTATCACAGAGATATATAAATCTTTGACCTGTTTTGCAACTGCTTTCCAACTGTAGTGAGCGACTGCGCGTTGCCTTCCGGCTTTCCCCATCTTTTTTCGAAGTTCAGAATTATCCAAAAGCGAATTGACCGCGGCCGCAAGATCCAAGCTGAATTTTTTCGGATCGCGAGGTTCAAACGGCGAAGTATCGTATTGATCCAAAGGAACGAGAAGTCCTGTTTCATTGTGCACAACCACTTCCGTAATTCCTCCGACCGCGCTCGCGACAACCGGAGTTTCACACGCCATCGCCTCGAGATTGATTATTCCGAACGGTTCGTAAATCGACGGACATACAAAGACCGCCGCATGAGTGTAAAGCTCGCGCACTGTCGGCTTGTCGACCATCTTCTCGATCCAAATAACTCCGTCTCGTTTCGCTCTCACTCTGGCGACTCCCGATTTCATCTCTTCGGCGATCTCGGGAGTATCAGGCTGTCCCGCGCATAAAACAATTTGCACGTCTGGACGGATATGTTCAATAGCATTGATGAGATGAATTATTCCTTTTTGTCGAGCAATTCTTCCGACAAAAAGAATGAACGGTTTTTCCTGATCGATTCCAAATTTTGAAAGAGATTCTTTTGAAGTGCTTGGGACATATTCGTCAGTATCAATTCCGTTCGGAATGATTGCAACTCGTGACGGTTCGACATCGAAGAGCCGTTCCACATCGGTTTTCATACCTTTCGATACTGCAATAATAGCGTCAGCGCGCTCCAATGCCGTCTTCTCGACCCATGAAGAGAGCTGATATCCTGAGCCGAGTTGTTCAGCTTTCCATGGTCGAAGCGGCTCCAGCGAGTGGCATGTCACAACCATGGGAATTCCGTAAAGAATTTGAGAAAGTATTCCTGCGAAGTGAGCATACCACGTATGGCAATGGACAACGTCTGCTTTTGCATCCGAAGTATTCATTGCTATGCCTCTAAGAAAAGTCGAGAGCGGGGACTTGAATTTTTGAGGACAATCTTTGAAGAGTTCCTGATCGAAACCGTAGCCTTTCGCCTTTATGTTATCAATATTCGAATCCTGATCTCCAAAGCATCTGACCTCGACATCGATAAGTTTCGCCAATTCTTTCGTAAGGTATTCAACATGAACACCTGCTCCGCCGTAATTATAAGGTGGATACTCATTTGTATAAAAAAGCGCTTTCATAAAACACCTCCGCATTTCTTCATTCAATCATAAATGCAATGAAGTCGAGGTCAAGAGGACAATGATTATTTGCGCGCTGATAAAATTAAATATAAACTTAAATAAATCGATGAGCAGTGTTAAGACTTTTATAGCCAGACAACCTATATTTGACAGGAAGCAGAATGTCATTGCTTATGAGCTTTTGTTCCGGCATCCTTTTGAAAACTCTTATGATGGTTCTGACCCTGCCAAAGCCACTTCCCGCGTAATTCTCGACAATTTAATGCTCATGGACCTCGACCTCCTTTTAGGAGGAAAACTCGCATTTATAAATGCAACCCGCGAATCTCTTATAGAGAATCACATGACGCTTCTGCCGAAAGAAAAAACAGTTGTGGAAATTGTGGAAGACATCGAGCCTGACGATGAGGTCATCTCCGCCTGCAAGAGGCTGAAAGATGCAGGCTACAAACTTGCCATTGACGACTTCTGCGATCAGGAAAATCTACAGCCATTTCTTAAGCTTGCAGATATTATTAAGGTTGACTTTCTTCAAATCGAAAAAGAGAAAACTAAAAAAATAATCGAAAAATATTCCGACGGAAAAATTAAATTTCTTGCAGAAAAACTTGAAACCCAAGATATCTACCGCAAAGCGCGCAGTTACGGCTATCATTACTTTCAAGGATATTATTTCAGCAGACCGGCAATATTGACCGGCAGAAGAATCGCCGGTTCCAGAGCAAGATACCTTGATCTATTGCGTGGATTATCGAAACAAAATTTTGATATTGACAAAATAGAACTAATTTTAAAACATGACATCTCACTTTCATACCGCTTGCTTCGTTATATTAACTCGGCATTCTTCGGTTTAAGACAAAAGATAAGTAGTGTAAGACATGCTCTGATAATGCTAGGCGAAATCGAATTAAAAAAATGGATATCAGTTGTTGCACTAGCGTCACTAATTGAAGACAAACCCAGCGAACTGTTCGTGCAGTCATTAATACGCGCAAAATTCTGTGAGCTGATTGCATCATTCAGCAACTTATCGGAATATTCTGATAAAGCTTTCTTGATGGGAATGTTCTCGCTTTTAGACGCCATGCTGAATCAGCCCTTGCCGAAACTGCTTCTTGACCTGCCTATTGACGAAGAGATTAGAAATGCTCTTATGGGGCAGAGCAATTCATTGGGAAAACTTCTTGGTTGCTGTATGGCTTATGAAAGAGGTGATTGGCAGGAATTCGAAATTATCTCAAAGGAGCTTGAATTCGATTTTTCAGTTGCGTCCGATTTATACCTCAATTCAGTTGAATGGGGACAGGATTCTTTAGTTGCAATAGCATAATGTTTAAAAAAAATGTAAAATAAAAATGATTAAATTAAAAGGAGGATCTCATGGATCCAATATTGGAAATTCTTCAAAAAGATGCGAGAACGTCTCCGGAAGATATTGCAAAGATGCTTGAAATGAAACCGGAAGATGTAGAAGCAAAGATTAAAAAGTATGAGGAAGACGGAGTAATACTCGGATACAAAGCTATAATTAACGATGAATTGGCGCATGGCGATTCAAAAATGGTTTCTGCGTTGATAGAAGTAAAGGTCAGTCCAAGAAAAAATGTAGGCTTTGATAAAATTGCGGAAGAGCTTTATTCATATCAGGATATTTCGAACTGTTATCTTTTGTCAGGCACTTACGACCTTCTTCTCATGGTTGAAGGAAAAGATATTCAATCGGTATCGAGGTTTGTTGCCGAGAAACTTTCTCCCACAGAAGATGTCAATGGAACTGTGACTCACTTTCTTCTAAAAAAATACAAGCAGGAAGGAATAATACTAAAGCATCGAGAAGACACAAAGAGGCAAGCAATAACGTATTGAGGCCGAGCATCACATACCGCGCTCAACAGTTCCTGCCGCTTCTGTTGCAAGTCTGTCGGCCAATTCGTTATACTCTCGAAACGGATTTCGTCCTCCAATTCCTGGTATATGCGAATCTTGATGTTTAAATCTCAACTTTAATTTTTTCTCTTCAACTTTGCTTCTAATATCTTCGACGATTTTAAAAACCGCAGGATCTTTTATTTTCCAACGTCTCTCCATCCATTCGGCAATTCCTGTATAGTCGTGAACAATTGTTACGGAAGTTCCTTTATTTAAACTTTCGACAGCAAGCTTCAAGCCGCCGAGTTCAGCAAGAATCTGCCTGATTCTTGCCAGCTCGGCAGAAATCTCTAATTCGCTCCACATATCGGAGAATACTTCAAGCACCGTTTTTTTAATCTCTTTGATTGTCTCCTTTCCCGAGCGAGCAACTTGCACAAGAACACAGCCTATTCCTCCGAAATGATTTCCATCAACAAACGCATATGTCCCTGGTTCAAAAGAGGCCTTTTCATCGTTTAAGATTCTATTCGCCTCTTCCAGCGATTTCACTGAAAGATACTTTGCTCCTTTGACACCGTGAACAGCAGTAAGACAATCCTCCCAACTTCTGTAAATGCCTTTCTTCTCTTCAGGCGCTATTACGACGTAGAACTTCATTTCAATTGAGTGTATTATTCTCAATAATTCATGTCGAATTTAAAACAGAGGAACAGCGCATTGAAAAATCGTTCGCTAATAATTCAGCTTCATGATTCAGTTGCCAGACAGCACGCCTTATTTCTCAGGCTTCTGCCCGATAAACTCCAAGATAGCATCGCGGTTATGTATCTGCTTTTCAGAATGCTCGATACAATAGAGGATTCCGAACTTAATGACATAAAGCGCGCTATTTTATTGGACAAAGCTTCGAACGATTTTATCGGAGCTCTGAAGGAAGCAAAATCATTGGTCTTGAGTTCGAACCGAGTTGAAAAGAGTTATCAGATGCTATTCGAAAACTCAGATTCGATATTCAAGTTCCACCGAAGTCTTGAACCTGAAATTCAACAAGAGATTGAAATGACCGGAATGAAAATGGCAGGTGGAATGAATAAGTTTTTTCAAAAGTTTATTGCGGCAAAACAAAATGGCGCCGCATGTTTTCTCGAGTCTCTCTCAGAGCTCGAAGAGTATTGCTATTTTGCCGCAGGATGCGTTGGAGAGCTAAATACGAGGATGTTTCGTTATAGAGGCTACATTAAGGATCAGAATTTTAATGAAATGCTTATTGAAGGAAAATCGCTCGGGATCTATCTTCAGCTTGTAAATGTTCTTCGCGATCTTGCAGAGGATCTTAGAAAAAAGCAAAAGAGTTATATGCCTAAAGAACTTACAGACAAAAATCCGTCGGAACGAATTCGAAGTATAATTCAACTTGCCCGAAAGCATGAACTCGAAATTAAAAAATACCTCAGCAATCTTGACAACAATTCTGTAAAAGATTACTGCTCCACTCTATTCAAGGTTGGAAAAGCTCATTACGATTATTTTGAAGATGCTCCTGAAGAGATTATTAAAGGCAATAGAGTTCCAACATCTAAAATCTTTTTTGCTCTGCCATGGAAGCTCAGATATCAATTCGCAATATTCAATCTAAAAAAAGTTTTTTGCTCAATCCACCACTAAATCGCCGGTGCCGTCGGGTTCTTCCTGCTGTTCCATTTTGTCCTGCAATCTGAGCTCTTGCTTTTTCTTTCCGACAAACCAAAAATAAATTCCGAGCGGAACGAGCCAGAATGTTGTCCAATATTGCCACCACGGAATCGGAATTATTTGAATCGAATACATATCAACATTCCAAAGTATGAGCAATATCGCAGTGTAATTGATGCTGAAATTAGTTCTGGGATCGCTCGCCTTAAACATCTCGAATCCTTCAGACCTCGTCTTATGAATCGGCCAAAGCAAAGAGCCTCCAATGTGTCCCGTCATATCTTCTGTAATGTGCACAGTAAAGCCGAGAATTGCGGCGAGCCCGTAAATCCACCAATTATAAAGTCCTGAAAGAAATGCAATCAGGAAAACAGGAAGCGAAAGAAGAATACCGAGCACATAGGAATGGCTCCATGTTCGATGCCACGGCAGCCAATTAAAAAATATCTTTCCGTCATTTTCGAGTTTCATCTCGAATTGAGTTCCGCTTAAAATATCCAGAGTCGAGGGTTTAACCGGGCCTGGCGGTGCGTCGGGGCCTTTCAATAAATGCCTGAGTTTTCTGATTGAACTATTCATCCAATCGATTTCATTTGTTCGCGCCTTCAGCGGAAAAGGCAATTTTGCAACTCCAAGTCTGTTTTTTTTCAAAGCAGTGCCTGGGATCGGAGTCTGCGAAGTTTTAACGATTTCATTTATCTGCACCTTAACTTCCCACTCATCAAATATCAGACTGTATTGTCTCCAGAGATTGCCTCCGAGCTGAATCGGATAGAACTGAATTTTGCACGGCTTGCCTGTCTCTCCTGTCCTTCGGACAGCCTCAGCAAAAGACTCAGCCATCTTTTGCGGATCCGTGTTTATCGGATCAGGATCAACAATTACATCGCCGGGTGAAAAGAATTGTCCGAGTTTAAAATCCATAGTGTCCGGCAAAATTCCAAAAATTCCCGGAAGAAGAATTATCAAAGAACTCGCGGCGCCTTCGACAGTGTCCAGTCGGCTCGCAGTAGACATTCGAACAATTTCAGGAACGCACGTTGCCGCGGCAACACCTGACATAAAATGAGTGAATCCTTTCATAGCAAACCCAGAAACCTCGCAATTGCGTCCATATTTCCCGAGGAACTAAGCATTATCGGAACGAGAAGCACTGCCATGCAATGCGAACGTCTGCACGTAAAGAAGACAGGAATCGAGCCGATACAAGTTGTCACGAGCGAAACAGCGATTGCCATCCAGCCGCCGCCCATGAAAAAAAGAATTCCAAAAAGTAATACTGTAATAAATGCGTAAAGTATTTTGACATTTAATTTTGGAACAAGCCATATCATAACTTCCGTAAGTCCGAAAAGAGCGAGCATCGAAAGCGAAGAGCTGAATAGAATCACTCCGCACATAATCGCATAATCACCGGACTCCGGAGTGAAGATAGGTTTCAGAAGCACGTTCAAACCGCCTCGCCCCATTCCGCTGGGAGTAATATCCGTCAAGACGAACATTAATAGAAATGCTCCAATGTAATACATCATCTTCATAATGCCGCCTGCAATGACGAATACGCGTTCCTGTTGCCAGTAAATCTCCGGTGTATGAAGATGCACAGCCGTGCCCGGAACTTTCGGAGGCTGATAAGATGTTGTTTGAATCGCGCGATGATTTGTAAAGTGACTTGCAAAGACAGCCGCAATTCCAATGGTGACCGCAGGAACAGTCATAGCCATTAGTCCTCCGGCAAGACCGGCAGGAAGCGATGCAGAGAAATCCGACCATCCTGCATTTACGAAACGTGATTTATGCTGAATTGGAAGTTTGAATTCCGAAAGATACATTTGTATTATTGAAGGGAACGCGAAGAATCCAAGAAATATCGGCATGATATTTTGAAAGCTACGGTCAGCCGGAGCAAGAGGTTTTGTCAGAAGAATTATTCCGGCAATGGCGGAGAGTGTGAATGTAAGGATACCGGCTCCAAGATTTCTCCACCCATCTCTGAACCGTTTCCAAGTGGTATCACCTCTGCCCGCGCCTTTAGGCCACTCGCTCATGACATAAAAAACTATGACAAGTCCTATAACCCAATGAAGATGCGTTCTAATAATTTTGTAAACATAGGGAAAAACGACATAAAAAAACGGCGACAAAATTACAAGTAATACACCGCCAAAAAAAACACCCATGCCGGTAAGTATCGCAGCATCGCGGCCTCTGCCGGCCATAACCATATCCAGAGTCGGCAAAATTGTTGCGCCGGCAGACTCATCCGCGGCCGCAAGAAAAGTCATTGGAATCGTATTGATAAAAGCAAACGCCACCATCATCGACATAAAGAGCGGAGCCATTCCTTCAAATGGAATCAGGTCTTTGAAATTGAAATACAAAAGCAATGCAAACCCCATGACATTGTAAATATGAAGAGAAGGAATCATGCAGAGAATTGTTCCCGCAAGCGTTCCGATGAGCGTATAAATTAAAACAGTGCTCAAGGTTCTGCGCCTTCATTCTCTGAAGAGCCTGCCGCAGGAGCCGTAGTTTCAGTGACTACTGGTTCGAGAGAGGTCTCCGTCGGCAACTCAGGCTCTACAGTTTTTCCCGGCTCAAAGAATTTCAAACTTCGCGGGTCGGCAAGATTCGCCTGAAGATTTCCATTGTATTCACCAATCTTAATGAGCATCTCGAATTCGCCTTGCTTTGAAAGAAGTTTCTTCTGCATATCGGGTTTCAGAGATTGCATAGCGGCATCGAATAAAGTCATCTCAAGTTGGCCCGTTCCATCATCCAGCATCAGCGAATACAATTTGCTTCCGCTCTTCAATGTTCGGGATTTCATTGAGGTTATACTTGCTCGAATAAGCATTATGTCTCCAATGCTCTTACTCGAAATGTTTCCAAGTTGTACACGGGTCGGCGAGAATTTTTTAAGTATCTCCAATCTTTCCGGAAGATTGAGAGAAAGCGAAACGCCGAATTTTTCCGTTTCGTTGATACTGCCGACAACAGCTATTTTATCGCCCAGTCCCGGCATATTCTTCTCGCCAAAGAATTCATAAAATGCATCAAGTTTATTGTACGCATTGACCATAATTTCACCGGTGCCGTCATCCACCTTGAGCTTGAACGCATTCATATCCGGCTTTTCTTCGTATAATGAAACTGTGCCTTCAACGCGGACAAGAGCTCCATTCATCATGACGTCAATTTCGCCAATCTTAACATCTTCAGGCTGTTTTGCGCGCGCGGCAAAGAGCAAAAAAATCAATCCGAATACTGAACCCAATAGAGTAATAATTTTTATTATTCTCAGAGGAATATATTTTTTACTTCGTGCTCCGCATCTGATGCAAGTTAAAGCTGATCCGAGATAGTATCCGCAGGAGGGGCAAGTGCCTTCGCCGGGCATCTCGTTGAGGCCGGATAAATCCATCGCCTTCTCCAAAATTTCATTACCGGGCGCAGAGCTCTTATCTTTTTCGAGAGAAAAACTTATATCCGAATTCACAGGCGCAAAAGGTTGAAGCGAAGGCTCCGCATTTTGAGTTGAAACTGTGGATTGCAAAGGAGCTGACGGAGCAGGTTTTATTTTTTCATGTTGAAGAGCAAGTTCTTCAGCTTCGAGAAATGCAACCCAGCCCGCCATTCCTTCCTTCCACACATAAGTCGAATCGCTTATCCGCTTATTCTTATGCATGAGGCGCAGGTCGTCATCTGAACAAGGACCTACTACTTTACCATTATCGTTGTAATACCATTGGCTCATTTAATGAAAGAATATACATGAGTTGAAAAATCTGCAATCGTAAATTAATCCGTAAAGTTTAATATCTTGATTGTTAATTAGAATGCAATACATCCTGTATCACAT
>PEWQ01000130.1 GCA_002780065.1 Candidatus Hydrogenedentes bacterium CG07_land_8_20_14_0_80_42_17 | reverse complement strand
CTGCCTGGTTACTCCCAATCGATTCGCCGCATCTATTCTAACGCCGTTTGAATCTTCTAAAACCTGTTTAATTATCGAGCGTTCGTAAGAATCCACCATTTCAACAAGCGAACCTGAAATCCTTAAACTTCCTGACGTACTGCCTGAAAAATCATCAGGCAGATCGGATACCGTCACGCGCTTAATTCCAAGCTGGTTAATTCTTTCAACAAAATTCTTTACTTCTCTAACATTGCCGGGCCAATTGTAACTCATGATTATTTCCCACGCTTCTTTTTCAAATGTAACATTCGGCACCCAGAACTTGAAAAGTTTTTCTAAATCTCCGACTCTATCTCTGAGAGGTGGAAGAGCAATTTGTATCACAGCCAACCGGTAATATAAATCCTCCCGAAATTCTCCGTTCTTTACTGCTTGTTTTAAATCCCTATTTGTCGCCGCAATAATACGTGAATCTATCCTTGTCAAAGATGTTCCACCCAAGCGCGTAAAACTTTTTTCTTCTATAACTCTCAGCAATTTAACTTGGAGTTCCTTCGGCATCTCCGCTATCTCATCCAAAAAAACCGTCCCGCCCTGAGCAGTTTCAAATAAACCTTTTTTCTGTTTATATGCGCCGGTAAATGCGCCTTTTTCGTATCCGAATAATTCGCTCTCCAATAAATTTTCCGGAATTGCCGCGCAATTAATCTCAATAAACGATTTTTTTTGTCTAGAGCTCCTGCGGTGAATAGCTCTTGCAACAAGTTCTTTCCCTGTCCCGCTCTCGCCCTCGATTAGAATGGTGGATTCTCCATCTGCAACCCTATCAATCATGTTGTAAACCTTATTCATTAAAGCAGAGCCGCCAATCATCTCCTCGAAACTGTCCTGCTCAATAAGAAGGTTTCTGAGTTTTCTGTTCTCGATCTCCAATTTTGCTTCGCGCAAAGCTCGATCAACTTTGAGCCTCAAATCGTCAAGTGAAGAGAACGGTTTAGTGATGTAGTCGCAAGCTCCTGCTTTCATCGCAGAAACAGCGCTTTCAATACTCGCAAACGCCGTCATAATTATCACCGGCACTTCAGGTCTATTCTCCCTAAATTCGTTAAGAAGTTCCATCCCGTCATCGCCTGCAAGTTTCAGATCCAAGAGCACCAGTCGCGCATCTGAAAGCTTACTTCGAGCTTCATCAGCAGTCGCGGCAGTGTCTAGAGTTCTACCCTCTAAGGCCCGACATACAAGTTCTCTTATTTTGGCTTCGTCATCTACTACAAGTATTTTGTCTTCTTCTTCCATATTTCCCACTCTATATTTTCCCTCCTGAAATTGGAATAAGGATCTCGAACCGAGCTCCGCCTTCAGGTCTATTCGATGCAGATATACTGCCTCCATGCGCCTCAACTACGCCCTTCGAAATCGCCAGCCCCAATCCCAAACCACCGCGTTTAAATGTCGCGAACGGTTCGAAAAGCCGCTCAATTATCGAACTCGAAATTCCTCGTCCGTCATCTATAACTTCAAATTCAATCTTCGATACTTTTCTTCCAGCAACTATCTTCACTCGCTTCGCACCGGCGTCCTTGGAATTCGAAACAAGATTTTCCATCACTCTCGACATCAAGGCTCTGTCTGCATTGAAGCGCGTTTTATCGTCTTCAACTTCAATTTCAATACCTTCAATTCGAGGAACAATTTCCTCTGCTGTAATCGGTTCCAACTTCAGTTTTGGAGTTCTCGAAAATGCCAGAATCGAATCGGTAATCGACTCGCATCTCCTGGCTTCCTCTTCTATTGTCGATAAATCGCGAAGAATTGTTTCATCAGAAACATGTTCCTTAAGAAGCGCCGCATACCCGATAACATTAGTGATTGGATTTCTGATTTCGTGCGCAATGCCTGCTGCAAGCCGTCCTATCGCCAATATTCTCTCGTCTCTTCCCTTCTCAAGTTCAGTCTCGATCAAACTTTTTTCCAACCTATTCAGCTCTTCAATCGTCATATTCACAGCCGAAGCGAAATTCGTCCAATCGTTATTTTGATGGATTCGTTTCCGAGATGTCAGCGCTTCGACCAATTCAGCAACCGCTTTTTTGTCTCGCCTCAATGAATGCAGCATTCCAACTGAAACTGCTATTGCGACAAGCAAAAGCGATGTCATTATCACTGAGTAAAACTCGATTAAAATTCGAGGATCATTTTTTGGAAGCGTTAAAGCCAGCCACAGGCCGAGCGCCATTACTAGGAGCAGAATTAAAATCCCCGCAATAACCCACGTTACCGAGCGAATCAAAACTCGAGTCTCCTTCTCAATGGTTTTACATCCGCCGAGCTTCCGGAACTAATTTCAATTCTATCCAGAATTGAAGACGCGAGCATAAAGCCGATTGTGTCTCCAGCCGCATCGAGCCCTGCTAACGACAAAGGCTCTATTGCCCGTATTAAACCCATGTGGCACATTGCAATCTTTCTGGCATGCTCGGATTCCTGATGAGAGTTAAGAAAAGTGGAATGCCATAGCCATGCTTGTGCAAGATCAAATCTAATCGCAGTTCTTGTAGGCGCAAGCCCGACAGCTTTTTCGAATGCATAGATTGTAGATGAGCTATTTCCTGTTTGCGCGGTAAATATTCCTAGATTCAAATATGATTCCGGCCGTTGAGGTTCGAGCTCTATCATGCGCTTTACTCCTACGGCATTTTGCATTTTTGTTATTGCGAGCCTCGCATCGAATATTGCTATGCTCGGATCATTTACTATCATGCCGTAAGCATACACCAAAAGAGCCATAGCAGGCAGAATAAAAGGATTAACATTTCGTTGAAAAAAACCGGAGTCAAGTCCTGCTCCTAAACAAAACATCACTGAAAAGAGCGGGAGCGCAAGTTGAAACGGAAAATAGAAGAGCGATACAACAAACAATGAAGTGACAATCGCAAATTCAACCTGCTGTCTTTTTCGATAGAGCAGAGCCCACGCAAGAATAAATTCTGCAATAACTGCGGAACCGATTGGAATGCCAAGTTCTGCAAGAATTTGAAGAGCATCGTTATGTGCATGAATAGGAGTCCTCATTCTCCGTATTTCCGTCGGGTCCGGCAACTGCGCTCGCTGAGAAACAGCATCGAACGAGCCAAGCCCCCAACCTGCAAGCGGACGTTCTTCAATCAAATTTAAAGCGCACGCGTAAATCCGGGTTCTGTTCCATGCAAACGGATCGTTCGATATCCGCTTTATTATAATTGGAAGAGAGATGGTCAGCGCAATAATTATTAGAAGTGCTCTACGTTTAAATGAAATATCGGAAATGATAAAAATGCCCGCTATGAATGCAGCGAGAATTCCTCGTGATGAAGTCAATGCAATGCTGGATGCTAAAATAAGAATGTAGGCAAACTTCCATTTCGAATTATTAATAGATTTCAATCCGTAAAATCCAACAATAAGCATTGTAATTCCGAAATCAATTGGTGAAAGCCACCATAATGACGAAGGTCTTTCGGTAATCAGAAATTGCAGAGCGGAAAGCATCGCCAGCAATACTGCTGTCACTGCAGAACAAAATCCTAAATGAATGTTAAATTTATTCTCTGAATTTCGAAGTGAACCTAAACTGTACCAACCCCAAGCTCCAAGCAGGATTCCAATTGCCTCTGCAGATGGTCCCGGCGCAGTTCCGAACAATACACTTGTTATGCCTCCCAAGGCTAACGCAGAAAATAAAAAAAATCTTCTCGAATTAAATTTCCCAAACGAAATAGAAAAGAGTGCAAATAATGCCGAAAGCACTGCGGCAATCCGAAAGAGTTCTGTAGAAAAAAATAATGAATGAAGTATCAATACAGCTTCAGCAATAATAATCATAACTGAAGTTTCCCGAAAAAATAAAGTTGTTTTCTTTCATGCCCTCACCCCTAGCACGTGCGTAGCTTGCACAGGCGAGGGCGTCCATTTACGCGGAGCGCCTGTGCCTCCAAAACGAGGGCTGCGCCTCCAAAACGAGGCCTGTGCCTCCAAGAATAGATATTTATAAAACCTAATAAACTAATGCCTGACCCTTTTTTCCTTTCAAAAAACTTCGACACAATTTCGTCCTTTTTCTTTTGCTCTATAAAGTGCGGCATCTGCTCTCTTTAATATTTCTCTGGCTGAAACGAAATTTTCTCCGGAAGCAATTCCAAAAGATGTTGTCATCTGTATCTTCTTGCCGTCATAAATAATTTCACGTTCTGCTATATTTTTTCTTATCTCTTCGGCTTTTCTACGGCAATAATCTAAATCTTTGCTTGGAATAAAAAGCAGAAATTCCTCACCTCCAATTCGATAAGAAACAACTCCTCGTTCATTGCGAACAATATCGGCAAAAATCTTGAGGCAAACATCTCCTCCTTCATGTCCGTATGTATCATTAATTAATTTGAAACGATCTATGTCGCAAATAATAAGTGTATAATCTTGTCCGGATAATCTATTAATTTTATCTTCAAAAATTTCTCTTCGAGCAAGTCCTGTCAGCCCGTCAGTCGTTGCAGCTATGTAATTATTTGTTCGCTCCCATGCTATTCTCAAACTCCTCCCGAATATCTCTGCGCTTGTTCTGGATACTGCCTTCGGAAATACTATGAATCCGACATCTGAAACCGGCACGATTAGTGAATCACCTTCATGCAAAGTCAGCTTTGTTTCCTCTTCAACTATTCCGCCTTCAATCTCGATCTTCTTCTTGGCCGCATCTAATAGTTCAGGTCCAACTTCTCTGCCGTCAATCCAAATAAGTTTCGCTTCGAAATGAATTTGATTCACTGCTTTGAGCGCCAGTGTCTTCAAAGTGTCTATCGATTCTCCAGCCTCAATAAGTATCTCGAGCGCACGGAAAATTCTAAAGAGTTCGTTAGATTGTTTGATTCGGCCTGATCCGAGCACCGACTCTGCCGCATCGCATATATTCGAATACGCGCAAAAACGGCAATGCTGATCAGGATGAGGCATGTGCCTTTGATCCGAATCGATAACTCTCCGCAAACGTTTTATGTCATTCTCTAGCTTGAAGGGATCTTCAGGATTTAATTTTAGTTCCGGTTCTTCAGCTCCGAGCTGAATTACTCTGACAGATTTTACCGGCTGTTTCATAAGCTTTGCCGAGATGGACGCATAAATTTGAAATGACCACTGATCGATCTCCGAGACTCTGTCTCCCAAATGATATTCCACAAATGAAATACCGTCAGGTTCCTGATCTATTCTGTCGATTCGGCTCCTGAACTTTCCGCCGCCGAAATCAAGTTCGGCGTTTTGACCGTACCTGACCGTCTCTCCACTGCTTATAGCAGACCATGCCTGCCATAAAATCCATCTGCTTCTGTGATATTCATTTGCTGATGTGCAAAGATCGGAAAAGAGTCTCGGGTCCCATGTCTCAACTAGCGCAAGGTCGAGTAAATTCCAGTCCTTAGTAGCTCTAGCATGATAAGCAGTCAATGCCGCATGAAGTATATTCGAAACGGAAAGTCGAATAGACGGTTTGTCATCTTCCTTCGGAAGCCATTCGATATAAGCGTAATAATATTTTTTTGGACAAGTGAGATAAGTTTTTAAAGAAGTGACTGATGCCGGTCTCATATCTTCATTCTGGCACGCTGTCCCTCGAACCTGCGTCTTTTATCTCTGAACATATTCATATATTATTTAATCTCTAGCGAGAGGCTCACATTGTATGCAGTGCTAAATCCTCAAGCGTTACCTTTTTAAATACATCCTTACTGCCAAAACTCTTTACAGCATCAAGAATCTCTATCCCTGCAATTCTGCCCTCTACATCATAATCTACTGCAATACCTTCCGCAACATGATTAGTTGTTACCGTTGTTTCGATAAAACGAATATACAAAGCATCTACCTCTGAATCATAAGTTATTCTCATTTTTCATATACCTCCTCTCAAAAATAGTAAGTATAGATTGTAATTACCACAATCTCTGTATCTTCTTCGACAAATATAGGTCTCACTTGTTTAGTCTTATAGTATCTCTTATTCCATTCATGTTCAAAGGCAAAATCTTTTTTGCATTCCTGTCTTTTCAATTCAATTGGTTGCCAAAATGATGTTTTTATTGTCTCAATGACTTCTTCTTCTGTTGTCCCTCTAAAAATGCACTGTTCTTTTGCATGTTCTGAAAGTCTAATTGGCTTCATCTTTTTCCTTCCATTAGTTCACTCCTCGAACCTGCGTGTTCGCCGCAGCTCAAGACGCGTTGGTCAGCTCCGACTAGTTTCATAACGAATTTTGCCTTGTCGATGCATTCTTCATACTCTTTTGTCGGGTCCGAATCAATCGTGATTCCACTGCCGACCGAAAGCCTCCAGTTATTATCAGAAGCAGACTCTAGTGTGCGAATAGGCACGCTGAAACGAAATTCTTCTTTCGACAAAATATAACCTATAGCTCCGCAGTAAACTTCGCGCGGAGTTTTTTCGAGTTCTCTGATCATCTTCATCGTAGAGATCTTCGGAGCTCCGGTGACGGAGCCTGATGGAAAAACCGCTCTCAATATTTCCGACAACTCGATGCCATCCTTTGCCTCGCATGAGACCGTGGACGTCATCTGCCAAACCGTTGGATACTCTTCGATCTCAAACAGGTTTTCAACTCTAACCTCTGTTCCGATTCTTCCGAGATCATTTCTTATCATATCAACTATCATAATATTTTCCGCACGGTTCTTTTCATCTCTATTCAGCCAATTTTTCATTTCGTCGTCCTCTTTCGAATTCATGCATCTGGACGCAGTTCCCTTCATAGGTTTCATTAAAATTTTTCTGCCGCTGCGGTGAATAAAAAGTTCCGGAGAGATGGAAAGTATTTTTTTATCCGGCCAAACCTGAAACGAAGCATAAGGAACAGGTTGCATTTCAAGCAGTCTGACAAAGAGTCCCCACAAATCACCATCTATTTTTAAATAAACTGGAAATGTATAATTCACCTGATAAGTGGCTCCACTGCGTATTGCCTCATGAATACGTTCGATCACATTCTTGTATTCATCAAAATCAATATGCGGTGAAAAAGAACTTATCTTCGCATCTTTCATTTCTGATAATTCAGGGAACGGCGGTGCATTTCCTATTTCAGTCCACTCTTTTGAAAGATGATCATAGCGCCTTACGCCGTCGTAAATTCCCCATATTCCTAAACACTCTTCGTCGTTCCAGCACTCAATTCCATCAAAAACAGAATTAAGTTCATAAGAAAAAAAACCGGCGCAATATTTTCCATTTCCTATTGCCGATTCGATTTTATTTAACTGAGCGTAAGCATTTTTGGCAGTCAAAGTCAGTATCTCAGAAGGAGATCTGAAGATATAAGAATATGGCTCCGAGCGCGAAGGCATTGCGTTAAAAAATATTGCCTCGCCATTCTCAGGCATAATCGAGTTATTCAAAAACGAGTTCATTTAGCTGTCATCCAGTTAATCCACGGCTCGTAAACCTTCTCGATAGCAGAAATTATTTCAGGATCGAATTTATTACCGGAAAGTTTTTTGATTTCGTTAATTGTCTCGGCAGAGTCATAAGCATTTCGGTATGGCCGATCAGACAATAGCGCCTCGACAGTATCGCACGCAGAAAGCAAGCGCGCAGTTCTTGGAATCTCCTCGCCTTTAATTCCGGATGGATATCCGTCTCCAATCCATGTCTCATGATGAGCCACAACCGTCTGTTCAATATATTTCGTCAGGACGAACTCTCTCAATAATTTTACTGACAGAGCCGGATGATCCTTGACAAACCTCATCTCCTGAGGCGTAAGATCGCCGGCTTTGTTCAATATTAGTTCCGGCACTCCGACTTCACCAAGATCCATAACTATCGCCGCAAACCTTCCAATCTCGATCTCCATGCTTCCCATACCAAGCACATTTGCCGCGGATTCATAGAGTTTTCCTATTCTCTCTCCTCTTCCCTTCTTCTTGCTTCTGCGCTCGGCAATATGATCAGAGAGCCTTGCTAAAACTGATTTCATCTCGTCACGAGCATTCTTCCAATCATCCAAGATGGAAAGCGCAGCCGATAATTCGCGACCAAGCGCAACAAGAAATCTCGTCTCCGTAGCGGACAAACTCTTCCGTTCCCTCGATTCGAGAAGAATCCAGCCCCATCTGTAATCTCCGATTTGGACCGGCACTCCGATCTTTGTCTTTGCACCGCGAAGAAGTCCCTCGAACTTTTCGTCTTTGCTCCAATCAGCAAGCGCCGCGCTCTTCAAGGTTTGAACTCCGAGCTCATCCAGATATATTTCACCGATATTTTTTATCTCATCTACTTTTCCCTCAACCGCCGCCACTCTGGCGCGGCCCGCCGCCGAGTCAGTCCACTCTAATGCAGCTCCTAATTCCAAATGCAGAATCCGCCACGCTCTGTTCAGAGCAAGCTTAATTATTGAATCACGATCGAGCACCAATTCAGGAGAGCCTGCAATCGCTGATGCCAAAGAAAATTCCCGAGCCTGCCTCAGCCGCGCTTCGTTCTCGCTCATGCCTTCGAGTCCCTCTTCTCCGCGCCAAACAGCAGAGTCAATTTCTTTCAACCGATTGGTGATCATTACATTTGCCGCGGACAACAAATCATCTTCCTCTGCGCTTTTCAAAACAGCTTCAGGTTCAGCCGTTCTCTTCCACCGCTCCCTTCCTATTTCATAAAGTATGTAAAGCAAAGAAATTGCTATTGCCAGAGCAAATACGCCTATTCTTACTGTAAATGACCAGCCGCTCATAATAGATATGAGCATTGCAATGATGAAAATCAGGGATACAACGAAAAGAAGTCTGAACATCTTCGAGGTGTCTAAGTGTTTCATAAATATATTGTATAAAATTTTTATAGAAAAAAACTTTTTTTTCACTGCGGCTGTATTGTTTGAAAAAAATAGTTTATGATATTTCTTAAATGAAAATAGAACTCAAAGATAAATTGATTCCGGCTCTAGATCTTAATGATCCGGCGGAAGCCCGTAAAATAATGCGAAACCTGATTCCTTTAGTTTCCACATTTAAGATTGGGCCGGTACTATTCATAAGAGAAGGACGTTGTTTCGTCGAAGAATCGATTGAGGACGGAGCAAAAATATTTCTAGATTTAAAACTGCACGACATTCCCAACACGGTCGAGCATGCGGTCAGATCTGCAGTATCGATAGGAATAAATTTTCTTACTGTTCATGCATCAGGCGGAAAGGACATGATAAAAGCCGCAGTTAACGGAGCAGAAGGGCGTTGCAAA
This sequence comes from Candidatus Hydrogenedentes bacterium CG07_land_8_20_14_0_80_42_17, assembly GCA_002780065.1. Taxonomy (GTDB): domain Bacteria; phylum UBA8481; class UBA8481; order UBA8481; family UBA8481; genus UBA8481. Next base: position 1,079 of record PEWQ01000130.1, on the reverse strand, counting down.
ATTCTTGCAGTCACTCTCTTGACTAGTCTCTCTCAACTTTCGCAAAAAGAAATCTTTGGTTCTTCAATCTCCACTGAAGCGCGTGTTGCCGCTCTGGCTGATATTGCAATTTCGGGAGGAGCCGACGGTGTGGTCTCTTCGCCTCTTGAAGCAAAATTTTTAAGCTCGATTCTTCCTTCAAACTCGCTTATAGTCACACCTGGAATCAGAGTTTGCAAAGAGGTTTCTGATACCAAAGATGACCAGTCTCGAACCGCAGATGCTGTCACAGCAGTCAAAAACGGAGCTACTCATATTGTTGTAGGCAGGCCGATATTGAGAGCTCACGATCCGGTTGAAGAGGTTAGAAAAATTCTGAGTGAACTCAGAGAGGCGAAATAAACGTATGTCGTACAATCTTGAAGAAGCTCTCGTCAGACGCGAAGCAATACTTAAAGGACATTTCGAATTAGCATCAGGAAAACATTCGAGCATATACTTTCAGCTTGCCCGCCTGCTGTCGTATCCCGAAGAAGCAAATTCTGCAGGGAATGCTATCGCCGAGCTTTTTCGAAGCGAAAATGTAGAGAGCGTTATCGGGCCTGCGATCGGCGGCATTGTTCTTTCCTTTGTAGTAGCGCAGGCTCTGAATCTTCCATCATATTTTGCGGAGCATCGCGGAAAAAATTTTATTCTGAGGCGCGGATTCAAATTTCATAAGGGAGAGCGCGTTCTTGTAGTAGAAGATGTTCTGACAACCGGAGGATCGGCTATGGACGTAGTCGAACTAGTTAAGAAAAACGATGCTGTCCCTGTCGGAATCGGAGCACTGGTCAACCGCGGGAATTTTCACTCAGATCAAATTGTATCACATGCACTCTTTGAAATTACTGCGCCAATGTATGAACCCGGTAGATGCCCGCTTTGTCTTGACAAAAAGCCGCTAGAAAAGCCAGGCAGTAGCCCGCGTAAAAAAAAGTAATAAGAAATAGAATCGAGCATTGAGTTATGTAACTATGTGCTTATTCTGCACGTGCGAGGCGCTGTCCAAAAAATTTTGTTAAGTTTGATTGCATGCAATACTAACTGCAATGCGATTA
>PEWQ01000048.1 GCA_002780065.1 Candidatus Hydrogenedentes bacterium CG07_land_8_20_14_0_80_42_17 | reverse complement strand
ATATTTGAAATTGCAAATTGGAAAGTGCAAATTGAAAATTTTATTTTTCCAATTTTCATTTTTCAATAATTTCACACATTCTTTCTTTGACGCGGGGCGTCCATTGACGCGTGGCGTCCATTGACGCGGGGCGTCCATTGACGCGTAGCGCACGTGCATTCTGCTTCAGATTAACTCTAAATTATTTTAAAGCGAGAGCTGTCAGATAAAGTTCAAGAACTTTATCAATCATCTTTTGACGATTAAATTCTCGAAATACAATTTCTTTTCCTTTATTACCATAACTTTCTCTCAATAATGGATCGTTCAATTTCATGATTGCATCTGCTAGAGCCTCAGTATCTCCGGTTTTTACGCAGAATCCATTTTCACCGTCTCTTGCAAGTTCAGGCATTGACGAATTATCGTAAGCAATCACAGGTTTGCCTGCGGCCATCGCCTCAATCAAAACTATGCCGAAGCCTTCATGATAAGACGGAAGCACAACAAGATCGGAATGCTTAAATACTGCGACTAATTTCTCACGATCTAAAGCGCCAAGGAAATGAATATGTTTATCTTCTATTTTTCCTACTTCATAGCCGTAATTCGGCCCTGCAACAATCAGTTCCGCATCTATTTTTTTATTTACTTTTTGCATCGCCTCAATCAAATCATCTATTCCCTTATCACGTGAAAGTCTTCCTGCAAACAATATTCGTAAATTCTTAGGAATATCAGGGAACGGATCATCAGATATTTTTTTCCATTCTTCGGGAAGAATTGAAGGCGAGAGAATTTCGATTCGAGGCGCAGAAGGAAATTCAGCTCTCAAACTTTTTCTTTCGCTTTCAGAAAGAGCCGTCCAAATATTCGCTCTCAACACGCGGCGCTCAAAAACTTTTTTCAAAGCATCATACATTCCGCCGCTTCGGTATCTGCCTCCGGTTGGTGAAATAATCAGAGGAAGCTTTTGCGATAAGAAAGCGGCTCCGTCAACACTGAAATAACCGAAATTGAACGCATGAACAATATCAGGTTTGAACCGTCTAATAATTCTTCTAAGTCCCGGCCAAAATGGATAGCAATGCCCAGGTAAATTAAAACTTTTCGAGCGAATAATTTCGACTCCGTTCAAATTCGTTTTTTTTGTATTGCTCAGTTTTTTTCCGGACACATGTTGAAGAAGATCCGAAGTCGCCACAGCTACTTCATGTCCTCTCGCTGCAAGTCCTTCGGCAATAGAACGAGCAAAATCATCTGCTCCGCCGATTGTTGGATAATAAGTTATCGTCGATAAAAGTATCTTCATCGATCAATCATAGCGATGCCAGAAAGGTTTCGGCCGGCATTGGCTCCTGAACGCCTAAACGATCGGAAACTTGTATTACATATAGTGCACCCAAATGGTTTTGAAAAATTAATATTAGAAACTCCTAATTCTAAAAGATGTTTTTTACATGTCTCAGGCAGATCAAGTTTTTTGCCGTTCATGACCGGCACTATTCCTCTTTTATTTATCGCTTCTACCACTTCATCTCCAACTTCATAGCAACATTTTTTTGCAGAAGGTCCTAAAGTGACAGATACAATCGATTCAGCTTCAAGGAACTCCACAGCTTTTTCAATTATTCCTCCTGCAAGTCCTCTCCAACCTGCATGCACTGCCATAACCCGATCACCGGCGTCAAAAAGAAGTGCCTGGCAATCAGCGGTAAAGACTCCGACCCAAATGTTTTTTTTCGACGTCCATAAAGCATCTCCTTCTCCAATCACGGTAGGAATAAGCGGTCTCAAAATTTTAACATTATCGGCGGAAAGAATTTCAGTTCCATGTACTTGTTTGCATACAAATCCGTCTCTCACACGTATTTTTTTTGAGAGACGAAAATAGTTCATTAATGCAGTATCAAAATCTCCGCCTGACTCAGGCAGAGTCATATCGTCATGAAAAAAGAATGTGGAAGCCATAATAGGCTCCTATCTGCTCCAGCCTTTTCCGCTGGGATAACGCCGCTCAAGGTCTCTTAAATAATTTGCAACTGCAGACGCCAAAGCCTTTGCGGCACGATCGCGCCATTCTGCATCTGCAAGTTTTGCTTCCTCAGTAGGATTCGAAATGTATCCTAGCTCCACAAGTATAGAAGGAATATTTGAAACAACTCCGTAATACATGACATAAAATCTTGCAGACTTGACTCCCCTTTTCGGAAGTCCGATTTCAGAAGGCAAAAGATCCTCAACCGAATATGCGAGCTTGTGCGATTCAACAACGTTTCCTGCCACCATCAAATCCCACAATACAGGATCGATTCCCTCAGCTTTAGGATCAAAAGGTCCGCCTTCAAGTCTTTCCGCCAATCTAGCTTCGTTGTCAGACGGTGCCGAAAAGAAATAGACCTCCGTCCCCGATGCTGTCCTGCCGTGCGGCGGCGACATTGAATTCGAATGTATCGAAATAAAAATATCAGCTCGATGCCTTTTCGCAAACTCGACTCGTTCTTTCAAAGAAAGAAAGACATCTGTATTTCTGGTAAGAAAAATTTTGCCCGCGGCAAGATCTGAAAGATGCTTTCCAAATTTAATCGCCACATCGAGATTTACATCCTTCTCCTTCAATCCGCTAGGTCCGATTGCTCCGGGATCATGAGCTCCATGCCCCGCATCAATAACGATCGAATGAATAAACGGCGCGAGTTTTGAATTAAGCTTTGCCGGCTCGGAATGCGTAGAGGCTGCAGGCACATTAGGAAAAGATACGGAAAGAGGCACAGTCTCAGGTTTTGCATTCTCTCTTATCGGTAGCGGCAAAGCCTGAATCAATCTGCCAGGCAAAGGTTTTAAAGCCGCATTATGAAACTGCCTCAAAAAAGTTTTCACGGAGATGATGTCGATGTACGAAGCTCCTCTAAATAACACTATCGGTTTCGACGTTCTGCCCGCAATCTGAGACATTCCTCTCTTCGAAATAATAAATCTATCCGCATCGATTAAAAATCTTGCAGTTTTTCCCTCTGATGTTATCTCAACAATTTTTGCGGCGCCGTCGTAAGAAAAACTCCCCTCCAAAATTCTTGCAATTTCTCGCAATCGAACAGCTTTACTCTCTTTTCCATTAAAAGGAACAGAAACCACTTCTGCATCAAATGACTTTCTGCCAGCTCCTTGAAGTTTGATCGTTTCAGCGCGCACAGCAGACGCCATTATCATTACTGCAAGCATTATTCCGGTTATTCCTATTATCCAATATAAAAGCAAACCTCTTGGAGAATGAAAGAACGATGCGGAATCAAGCGCTTCTTTTTCTATAACTGTAAGTTCAGCGCGTTTGTATCTTGGCTCAGACGTAAATGTTTCTGATTTTAATCGAACGCTCTTCACATCAGCCCTCCATGTCCTGAATAATATCCGGGAAAAATCCTCGACAGAAAAGATGGAAAGAATCCGGATTGGACGACTGAGCCCGCGCAGCATCGAAAGAAACAAGTCCCGCGTTATAGAGCGCAACCAGATGCTGATCAAAAGTCTGCATGCCCTCATTGGTTGAATGATGCATTATCGATTTTATTACTCCATATTTTGCTTCGAGTATCTTCTTATTGATGAGAGGATTCATCAGCATTACTTCAACCGCAGGAATCATTGTCGCGGTATCTAATCTCGGAAGAAGCAGTTGAGAAACCACACCTCTCAAATGTGTAGCAAGTTGCTGACGAATTATTGTTCTCATGTCGGGATTAAAATATTCGAGAATGCGTTCAATTGTTTGAGCCGCATTTGTCGTATGAAGCGTAGAAAGCACTAGATGCCCGGTTTCAGCGGCAGAGAGCGCAACCTTGATTGTGTCGGCATCGCGCAATTCTCCGATCAAAATAACATCAGGGTCCTGCCTCAAAACAGATCTGAGAGCGGAAGAAAAATTAATTGTATCTTGCCCAATCTCTCTCTGCGAAACAATGCTGCTCTTATTGTGATGAAGATACTCGATCGGATCTTCTAAAGTCACAATGTGACATCTTCGAGTCGCATTGATGTGTCCTATCATAGAAGCAAGAGTTGTGGATTTCCCTGTTCCGGTCATACCTGTGACCAGAACAAGCCCTCGAGTAAACTGAGTCAGATATTCAACTGCAGGCGGCAGGCACAGCTCTTCGAAATTCGGAATGTTAAGTCCTACTCGTCGAATTGCAATAGCAATGGTTCCGCGCTGTCTGTAAATATTAATTCTAAAGCGTCCGACTCCGGCAACGCCAAAGCTCGTATCGATCTCTTCATTTGCCGCAAATCGTTCTGCCATTCCAGGTCTAAAAAATTCATTGAGAAATGATTGAATATTTTCATCAGAGATCGGAGGATAACCTTCCATTGGATGCAGGTCGCCTCTAATGCGGACGGACGGAGGCATATTGAGATGAATATGCAAATCAGAAGCATTAAGTGAGACCATCGCACTCAAGAGCTCTTTTAAATTCATATCATGCTCCTGTCTTTCATACCTTCACCCCTGCCCCTCTCCCAAAGAGGGAGAGGGAGGCTGAAGTAAACACTCTTTTAGTGCGTTTCCGTATTCATCATTCCGCGTCTGATAAATGCCGGAACCTCGTAATCTTCACCGCGGGGTAAAGCATTCGGATGAACAACTTCTTCCACCAGAGCTTCAGAACCGACAACCTGTTTTCTGCGAAGCATCGACGCATTTTCCAATACAGAGTCGATCGGTCTTCTGCGTGCAATATCCGGGAATGCTACTGTCCTTGTCGCGGAAGTTGAAGCGCGTTTGTTAAAGCCCGTAGCAATAACTGTAATTCTGCACTCATCGTTAAGACTCTCATCTACAACATGGCCGTAGATAATGTTGCACTCGTCATCACACGCTTCAGTAATAATTGACATTGCATCTGAAACTTCAGCAAGCGACATATCTACTCCGCCGGTAATGTTGACCAGAAGTCCTGTTGCTCCGGAGATCGAGATATCGTCCAATAGCGGCGAGCAAATAGCCTGCTGAGCCGCAAGAGTCGCGCGTTTTTCACCTGTTCCGATTCCCATGCCCATCATTGCATCCCCGTGCTCCTGCATTATCGTTTTTACATCTGCGAAATCTACATTGATATCGCCAGGCACAAGAATGATATCTGAAATGCCCTGCACGCCCTTTCGAAGCACATCGTCCGCCATCTTGAACGCATCGCGAATGCCTGTTCTGCGTTCGGCAACTGCAAGAAGTTTTTCATTGGGAATTACAATTAACGTATCGACATTTTGCCGTAAAGCATCTATTGCTTCCTCAGCCTGCCGCATACGAACTCGTCCTTCAAAATGAAACGGCTTCGTAACCACACCTACGGTCAAAGCTCCAATCTCTTTCGAAATTTCAGAAATAACCGGAGCGGCTCCGCTTCCGGTTCCGCCGCCCATTCCGGCTGTAATGAATATCATCTCGGAACCTGATAGCGCGTTGCGAAGCGATTCAGAATCTTCGCGCGCGGCCTGCTGTCCGATCTCAGGATTGGCGCCGGCGCCTCTACCCTGAGTAAGCTTCTGACCTATCGGAATCTTGACAGGCGCAAGAGACTTCCGAATGCACTGAGCATCAGTGTTTGCGACTAGGAATTCGATCCCGCGCATACGAGTCTGGATCATCCGATCCACAGCGTTCCCGCCACCTCCACCGACACCAATAACCTTTATAACCGTTGGACGCGTCGAGACGTCATCCGCCAAATCGAATGTGAATGGCATACAAACCCTCCCATAAAATTTACTTCAAGCATCGGCATTGCCGATTTGCTTCGTTCCTTACTGCAACAATTACTTCATTCCAATTTAAAAATCGGGTTAGTTTTTAAACAACTCCGATTCTGCAACTTACTTCTTACTTATTGCCTCCTTATGAAAAAAATTCTCCGAACCAGTCCTTCATTCGATTCGTAATGCCGCGGAATAAATCACCGCCGCCCGAGATTAAGTTAGAGCGACTTCTTCCACCGCCAACTTGAATATTCTTCGAGCCGTAAAAAGCCAATCCTACTCCTGTCGCAAAAACCGGAGAATTAACAACATCGACAAGTCCTGAAATTCCTTTTGGAGAACCTATCCTTACCGGAAGATCGAGAATCTGCTCCGCAAGCTCCTGTATTCCCTCCATCGCAGAAGCTCCCCCAGTCAGCACTACGCCTCCTGCAACCAAATCCTCGTAACCGGTCTTTTTTATCTCGCGAGACAATAGAAGAAATATTTCTTCCATTCGCGGCTGAATTATTTCAGCCAAAACCTGCCTCGGCAATACCTTTGATTTCCGCCCTCCCACAGACGGCACCTCGATCACTTCATCCTGTTTTGCAAGTGAAGTGGTCGCGCAACCATATCTCAGCTTGATCTGCTCGGCTTCAGCGATCGGAGTTCTCAAACCGACGCTGATATCTTTAGTGACATTTCCCCCGCCAACTGAAAGAACTTCAGTCTGCCAAATCGCCCCCTCAACGAATAATGCCATATCTGTTGTGCCTCCGCCGATATCAACAAGCACAACCCCGAGCTCTTTTTCATCCTCGGTCAAAACAGAAAATGATGAAGCTAGCGGTTCGAGCACAATGTCATCAACTTCGAATCCGGCTCGATTTACCGACCGCACAATATTCTGAGCAGAAGTGACGGCTCCGGTCACAATATGAACTTCAGCTTCAAGTCTTACTCCGGCCATTCCAATTGGATCTTTAATTCCATCTTGATCATCGACAATAAATTCTTGAGCTAATACGTGTATGACCTCACGGTCCATCGGAATCGAAACTGCTCGAGCCGCATCAATGACGCGGTCAACATCAGATTGAGTTATCTCACGGTCAGGGCGAGTGATCGCAACAACGCCGCGCGAATTAATTCCTTTAATATGTCCGCCGGCAATTCCAACGTAAACTGAAGACACTTCGGTCCCTGACATCATCTCAGCTTCTTCAATTGCTTTCGTAATCGATTTGACTGTTGATTCGAGATTGATCACGACTCCTTTGTGGAGTCCATTAGAAGGCGCTTGCCCTACGCCAATGATTTCGATTATTCCCTGCTCGTTAACTTCACCAATAATCGCACATACTTTCGTCGTTCCAATATCCAGACCTACTACTGTGCGATCTCTTTGCGCCGACATAGTTACCTCCCTATTCTGCCACGTTTAAACTTCATTCGATTCATCATGCTCAACTTTGTAATAATTTCAACTCATTTCATATCCTATTAAACACTTATTGAGCAAGAAAAATATTTTATTTAGCGATATTTTTTTCCCCTAAATATCCACAGGTTACTAACTTCGTAGAAATATGAACCAGTAATAAACACTAATGCACACTAAAATTTTTATAAATAATTTGTGTTGATTAGTGGCCATTCGTGGTTCTTCTTCGTGTTTATTAGTGGTTCTTCTTTGTGGCCATTCGTGTCCATTCGTGGTTCGTATTTATCGCTATTCATTCGTGGTCTGACTCAATGCGGCTCGGGCATATTCATTATCCGGATTTATTTCCAACGCCCTTCGCCATGAATGTTTTGCCGAATTAATTCGATTCAGATGATACTCTGAATAGCCTTTGTAAAGCCACGCTTCATCATCGCTCGGAACTAATTCTAAATATTTTCCATATTCATTGAGAGCTTCTTCATAATGTTTCATCGAATAATATGCAGTAGCAATATTATATTTCAAATCGTAATCTGTCGGCGTCAAAGTCTCTAGTTCTATGAACAATCGTAATGCAGATTCAAACCTACCCGAAGAAAATTCTTGCACGGATTTATCTTTCATCGACTGAATATCAATCTTCTCTTCTTCAGGTGCTGTTGTTGTTTCAATCGGTGTCTGAATTACTTGCTCCGTATCGGTAAGCGGCTCCGGTTTTCTTTCAAGAGTTTCAATTCTTTCGACTCTTCGTTCGATAACTTTCTCTTTTCTCTCAACCGGCTTCCCGAATTTTACTTCTAAAGATATCTGATGTGAATTACCGAATTCTCCAAAAGGAATGTAAGCATAATCGAGACTCAAGTCATCTGTGGCAAAACCTGCTCCGGCTGTCAGTCCGTTATCAGTCTCGTTCTCACCATTGTATCCGACTCTAAACTTTAAGCGCTTCGCAACCGTATATTCAGCTCCGGCATGTATCACGCTCCCTTCGCCATCAATCAGTTCGCCGTCGACAAGAAGCAGAAGTTGAGGTATCGGCTTGTAAGCGAGGCCTAAGACAAAGAGAAGCGGCAATTCTTCGCGCTCAAAATAAAACCTCGCCTTGGTCCCAATATTTTTTATTCCTGCGCCAAGAATTAAATTATCGATCGGAGAATTATACTTCAACCCGAAATCAGCAGTGATGCCTTCTGCTCTTGCATCTTGATCGAGTTCTAATGTGTAAACTCCGATCGTTCCGCCGAACTGCATTCGCTCCGAGACTTGTCGTCCATATCCAATTTTCAAAAAATAATCCTTTGGCGAAAAAATTCCAATGCCGTTTTTGTTAATCGTTGTAGTGCGTGTTATATCTCCATAATCGATTAGGCTGAAAGAGATGCCGAATGCTCCGTAATTTAGCGGAACGGTCAAAGCAATATCGCTTCTGTCAATATCCAGAATGTGAGCGTTGTATTGAAGGAAAAGCTTCTTTCGAGTTTCATCGGCAAGTCCGGCAGGATTGTATCTAAGCGAAAGCGGTCCCTCGGCAAAAGCAGTGTATGCTCCACCAAGAGCCGCCGGAGCCGCTCCAACCTGCCCGCGCAATAAAGTGCTCCCTACAGTTACACCCGCTCCGCGATTGTACGCTAGTGCATTAATCGAGATGAAAATAATAAGAAGACCTGCAATCAATATGCGTTTCATCTTATTATCACCATCTTGCCCGTAATCTTTTCGCCGCTCGGAGTAGTGACGATAAAGATGTAAACCCCGCTCGCAACCCTGTCTCCGCGATTATTCTTAGCATCCCACTGAACTAAGTTTCCTGATGAAACGATAAGGTCGCGGACAGAAGCGCCAAGCGGAGTATATATGCGAATCTTTGAATATATCGGCAAGCCCTCGAACGTTATACCGGTATTTGCTGCGCCAGGAATATAATCGGCTCCGGTCGTCGGATCTCCGTCGTTCGGCTTGAACGGATTTGGATAAACCGTAAAGCCGGAAAGGTTTAATGGAACCGCTCTGAATGCTCCGAAAACCGTAAAGTGATTTATATTTGCCCATATTCGATCATTATCTTTATCGACACGGGCATCGGGCACCTTCACCCATTCTCCCAAAGTTGTATCGTAATAATATAATGACAGAGCTTCCTCATCTCCGACTCTGCCTTCATCAATGTAAGGTAGAGAAATAAGAATGGAATCCGTAAATGTTGTCGCTCCGTCTTCTCGCTCAAAGCGTCTGAAAGAGCCGTCACCCTGTTTGAAAAGGCCGGTATTTTCCGACGGTATAGGTGCGTCAGGCGGCGGAGTGTTATAAGAAGTCACTCTCAGCCAAACAGAATCAACTCCAGCCAGCGCAGACGGTTCCACTGATAGACTTGTTTTATCAATTACAATCGTAGTGTCTGAAAGAAGGTTATTGAACAATTGACGTCTTACATGAATTCCTTCGTTCGTATCAGTCCATTCATTAATCCAAGAGTCCTTACTGTCTTTAACTACGCGAAGGAATCCCGGACTTAAATCAGGAACTCCGCCGGAGTCATACGCTGTTGCCTTTATAAGGTATGTATCGTCAGGCAAATAATCCATGTTCCAGTAGATGCCCCAATTTGGTCCTGTAGTATCAGGATTGTGATCGCTCCAAGAACCAACAGCGCAAGGCATCCAATTTCCTCCGCTCCAGTTTCTATATTCAAAATAAACCTGCGAAATTTCGTCGACCGCATCCACTAAAATCGAAAGAGCATTTCCTGCAACCCTTACGTCGTTTATCAGATTCCAGCCGAGCGATCTGATTGTTGTCCACGATGAAGAAGTATCAATCACTTGAAGAGTTATGTAAGTCTCTCCAATGTTTCCAAAAATATCGTAAGCAGTCACTCGAATGCGATAAGTATCTCCAAGAGTCATCGGAGAAATATAAACCAGCGCATTCCAGAGACTGTCACTCGCAGTTGTATCTCCCGCGAGTCCATTGTCATAAGTCGAAGTCGTATCGTACATATCCATAACGCCAAGCCGCAAATACGCGTCGCTCACTCCTGACGTATCAAAGATATTCAGAGTGATTCGAACTGTGCATCCTCCATTAGTTGCCACAATCGGATTGATTGTTGACGAAATAAATATCGGCGGTGCCGTGTCATTAAACATTACCTGAGTATCCGCGCTATTCGAATATGCCCGTCCAGTTGAAGCAGCAGTTGGTGAATACGAATAATCAATCTGAGCAGTATTTGTTATCCACGTGCCGGGCGGCGGTGAAGCAAAAGCTGAACCTCCGAGCCCAAACGAAAATGCAATCATGAATAACATCAATAACTTTGTTAGGCTGAAGAATCTTATTCCCCCCGCGGCGCGGCCAGGCTGATCAGGCCCAGCATGCGCCTTCTTGGGAATTAGAGCATCAAGCTCTGCACGAGCGTCAAGTTTATCTTGATGTCGAGAACTTAAATTAGTTCTCATCACCGAAAAACTTTCCGGCTCTGCGTGAGTCTTTA
>PEWQ01000134.1:8071-10642 GCA_002780065.1 Candidatus Hydrogenedentes bacterium CG07_land_8_20_14_0_80_42_17 | reverse complement strand
GCCGATCTGGCAATCCAGTTACCCATGTAAAATTTAGTTTTCGGATTTGCTTCAGAGCCTATCTGTCTGACTTTCATTTTTGTAACGAAAGAAGTTTCTCCTCCGATTAATGCGCCAGGTTTGCCTTCAATATACACTCCGCCGGCAGAAAATATTTTCGAGTGCATAATATGTTCTTCGACAACAACATTTCCGCCCGTTTCGATTACAGCATTCTCTATGAAATTAGCTTTAACATCGTGCAGAGCCCTTATTACGGCTTTTCCTTGCCCAATCAGCCCTTTACTTATCTCTACGTTTCCGCCGTGACTTGTGACTTCGGCGCCTTCGACAGAACCCAATATTTTAATATCGCCTTGAGCTACAACTTTAAAACCTTCAGTCACATTTCCGCGCACTTCGCAGTTGCCGATACAGTAGATGTTTCCTGTTGCCATATCGACTGACCGTTTTAAAACAAAAGTTTTATCAACTCGAATCTCCTGCCTTCCCAGTCCCATTGACTCAATAACAAGATGGCCGTCAATGAGTGAGAGAAGTTTAAGACCGTCGGGAGTCACAGCAGTATTCGGCCCGGCCTCGAGTTGAGGATCTTTGATTGGAGGAGGATCTACAGGAACTCGTTTTACAGTCATGCCGGGCATTCCAGCAATCGCAGGTTCTTTCTCAGCAATGACTTGCCCCTTTACAACATTCTTTACAAGCTGCATATCTTTGTAATCGACTTTTCCATCCAGAAGAAGTTTAGGCGCTGACTTTTTAGTCGGAGTTTCTTTCAAATGTATTACTGCATCGCATCCAGGTTTAGGCGGGGCACCTGAGGCAATAAATGTTTTTGCGCCGGGTGGACTGTTCATTGCAGTTTTTAAAGCTTCTTCATCGATCCCGTAGCGGACTCCGGCTTTCACCAACGCATTTTTCAAATCGTCTAGTGTAGGAACCTTAGCGCCTGAATCGAGCCTAATGGCGTGCGCAGTCATACCGTCAGGACTTATTTCTATTCTGAAAAAATGATTAATCTCTGCCAAGCAGTTCTCGCCCGGCAAGCTCAAGCTCTTTAAGGAAACCTTCCTTGCCTTCAACATAAAGTCGAACAACAGGCTCTGTCCCGGAAAAACGAGTCATAATCCACGAGCCATCTTCCAACAAAAATTTTATTCCGTCCATCTCATTTTTTTCGATGACTTTTTTTCCTGCCAGCGTTGTCGGACGTTTTGAAACTCGTTTCATGAGAATATCTCGTTCCGAAGGATTATAGTGAATGTTAATTCTGTCCGAAGCAATTCGACCGGTTTTGTCTTTTAAGTCTTCAAGAATTTCTTTTAGAGATTTTTTTCTACGGGCAACCATTTCAGTTGCAAGAGAACATGCTAATATTCCGTCTTTTTCCGGAACGTGGCCGCGAATAGTCAATCCACCAGACTCTTCACCTCCGATAACAAAATCATTCGGAGCTTTTTCCATTTCGGCGGCAATCCATTTGAATCCGACCGGAACTTCGATGACTTTGCATCCATGAAGTTTTGCTACTGCGTCTACAAAATGACTTGTTGCTACTGTCCTTACGACTATGCCTCTCCATCCTCGGCTCTCAACGAGATGATCCAGAAGCAAAGCGAGCATTTCGTTTGCATTTGGAGCGAAACAGTTCTTTCCAAAAACTCCAAATCTGTCAGCGTCGCCATCAGTTGCCAGCCCGAGATCGAAGCCTTCTTTCTCAATTCGATCCGTAAAATCTTTTACATTTGCCGGCGCAGGCTCGGGCGGAAAACCTCCGAATCGAGCGTCGGGATAATTGTTCATCACTTCGACTCTACACCCTGATTCAATAAATAGACGGTCTAGATAATCTCGTGAGGTTCCATACATTGAGTTGCATAGGATCTTCAGACCGGCTTTTTTTATCGTAGCCATATCTACAATTTCTTTTATTCGTTTAATATAATCAGCTTGCGGATTAATTTTATTTTTGGGAGGCTCTCCCAGAACTGGAACAGTGCCGGTTGCTTGAAGATCGCTGATTCTCTTTTCCAATTTTTTTGTTAGTTCTTTTGAAGCGGGCCCGCCATTAGCCGGCGAAAATTTTATTCCTTGATATTCGCTTGGATTATGACTTGCAGTAAAATTTATTCCTCCGGCAACTTTACGCCTAACAATTTCGTATGCGATTACCGGTGTAGGAGCGTCACGATCGGTTAGAAGAGGCTTAATGCCTGCACCAGAGAGGATGCGGGCGGCATGGAGCGCAAAACGGTCTCCAAGAAACCTGGTGTCGTGTGAGACAATAACCTCTGCCTTGTCATTTCCATTCGCAATCAATTCATCCGCAATAGCTTTTACTACAAGAGAAACATTTTCGAATGTAAATTCATCTGCGAGTATCGCCCGCCAGCCTGACGTTCCGAAAGCAATTCTTGTCTTACTCATTTCCGTCCTCCTTATACTAACCACTAATAGATACTAATAAAAAACTAGCCGCTTTCCACTTTCCAATTTGCACTTTTCAATTTGCACTTTCCAATTCGCACTTTCCAATTTGCACTTTTCAATTTGCAATTTTCAATTTGCACT
>PEWQ01000134.1:0-7976 GCA_002780065.1 Candidatus Hydrogenedentes bacterium CG07_land_8_20_14_0_80_42_17 | reverse complement strand
AATTTCAAATATAATAACATACCAGATACCAAGACACTGAGATTTTTTATCTATTTTTTTCTCTGTGTCTCCGTGCATCAGTGGTTGTATTCCATATCGACTTGCATGACTCCGGTTTATAACTCAATCAGACTTCTATCCGGCGCAGGAAAATTATTAAATTTATTTTCTATCAAGACTCCGGAATCTTCTATTCTTACTCCGCCTTTATTCGGAATGTAGACTCCGGGTTCAATTGTGAAGACCATTCCGTTTTCGAGTCTGTTATTCGACTCAATCGAGAGGCTTGGGCCTTCATGAACCTCGACACCAAGTCCGTGCCCCAGCCCATGCCCGAAATAATCAGAGAGATTTTTTGCGTCTAAAACTCCAAGCGCAATCGAATGCGCTTCTTTTCCGGTCATGCCGGGCCTAATGCACTTTGAGGCTGTGAGATTTGCTAAGAGAACGGATTCATGAATATCCCGCATCCAGCTCTCCGATTTGCCGCAACAGACAGTTCTTGTCATGTCCGCAATATATCCATCGAGGTTGAGACCAATATCGACAACTACAAGTTCTTTGCTGTTAATGATTCGCTTTGAAGAAATTCCGTGCGGTAGCGCGGAACGAGGCCCAGAGGCTACAATGGGCTCGAAAGGCAGAGGCTTGCCTGTCGCTTTTCGGGCAAGAGTTTCAAAATGTATCGCAACATCTAATTCGGAACTGCCTGCCTTTATTTTTTTGATTGTCTTCTTCATAAGTTCACTTAATAATTCGCATGCGGATTTCAATTTTAGGATTTCATCTTTGCTTTTAATAATTCTAACACTTTCGACCAGATCTTTTTCAGGAACCCATCTTATTTCGGAGAACAATCTTAATCTTTCCCACAAATCCAGCGTGATGCAGTGTGCCTCGATAGAACAGACCTTTCCGCCTCTCAGCCATTCTTCAACATTTTTTTCTAATGAACCGTTTCTTTGAGTAATTTCGAAAGGCGTCTCTTCTTTTGCCTGCTCTGTATATCTGAAGTCTACAATTAAATGGTCGCCGTCGGGAGTCATTGCAAATATTCCTGCCGATCCGGAGAACCCTGTCAAATATCGAATATTGACTAAGTTTGTAATCAAAGCTGAATCGCTGGTTTTTAGCCGGCTTTTTACTGCTCGAACACGTTCTAAATAAATATTTTTATTCATCATTCAAAGAGCACCCAGCATGCGCCTAGAGCTAAAAACGGGCCGAATGGAATATATGATTTCCGCTCAACTTTTCTCAATATCAATAACACTACAGATACAATTCCTCCGAGTATGGCTCCGATGAACAGAGTTCTAACACAGCCGACCGGTCCGAGCCATGCTCCGATCATGCTCATGAATTTCAGATCGCCAAGTCCCATCGCTTCCTGTCCATATATTTTTTGACCGATTACACGTATCAGCCAAATTATGCCGGCTCCGAGCGCAGTTCCTGATATCGCAAAAATAAGTCTATTCAGATAAATTAATTCGGGACGAAAGAGTTGGAATGGCAGTAACTGCATTAAAAAAGAAAAATCGTATAGAGGAGAAAGTAGCGTGACAATAATTCCTATTGGAATAAATGGAAGATTAATTTCGTCAGGAAGAATTCTGAAATCGTAATCGATCCAGAAAGATACAAGCAGAGCCCAAAAGAGCATTGCAACCGCAAATTTTTCTGTTCCGATAAAAAAATAACTGGAAGCCAGAAATCCAAGTCCTGATGTGAGCTCAACAAATGGGTAGCGCCATGATATAGAACCCATGCATCTTCGGCATCGGCCTAACAAAATAAAATATGATAACAATGGAATGTTGTCATACCAGGCTATAAGGCTTTTGCAGTGAGGACAATGAGAACGGCCATTTGCGACGCTTTCTTCTCTCGGCCATCGAAAGATGCAGACATTGGCAAATGAGCCGAAAGCGAGTCCAAAAAGAAAGAAACCTAATTGCACAATCGGCATTTGTTATTTCCTTTTAGTAGGGGCAAACCTATGTGTTTGCCCTGGCAATATTTGCTATGGCAACTGTCTGTGCATTTTTCAAATTCGCCACTATGGTGCTCCGTGGAGAGAAGCAATTTTTTCACAGTTTCTGAATCGGTTATGCTTTTTCTTGCGGAGGAGCGAGTTCATCGAACGCTTTTATTGCTGAATCAACATCAGGATGGATATCAAAAATTCTTGAAGCTCCCATAACATCGAATACTCTTCGAATATCTGAATTCAATTCAACAATCTTGATGTCTCCGCCGTGAAGCCTGACCCTTCTAAGCCGCCCAATGAGAATTCCAAGAGCAGTGGAATTTATTTGCGCAACTTTATGAAATCTCATGATTATTTTAACTTTTTCGGCTTGAATTAATTCATTAATTACTTCTCTGATTTTTGTGACAAGAAAAGCATCGACACGTCCTTCAGTATCAATTATTTCGCATCCGCCTTTTTCGTTTGTATCAACTCGAAAATCGCTCATTCGCGTCCTTATTTAAAATTAAGATTAATCTTATTATCGGAAATTAAATCGTTTTGTCTAGTCATTTTGTTTCCATTAATATTGACATTATTGTGTCACCGTATTTTTCAACTCTTTTCTTTCCAAAGAAAGGAATTTTGAGAAGATCATCTTTTTTGGCAATAGAAGAATTATGGTTCAAAATAGCATCTATAAGGTGATTGGGAAGAATTGCTACGGATGCAACATTTCTTCTTTTTGATTCCGTTTCTCTCCAGTTTTTTAATGCATCTTCAAGTTCCATTCTGAGCCCTTTCTGAATTGTGCGCCGCTGAGAATGTAAAGTTTTTATTTTTCCTCGGATTGGCCTGGATGCATTTCTTGATTCCTCGAATGCAATGAAGAATTTTGAACGCAAATGCTCCATAAATGGTTTTGAAAAAAGCGGATGCTGTTCTATTTCAGACTTCGATTCTGCTGATGCAATTTGGATGAGAAACTGGTCCGGAATGGTTTTAAATGGAGGTCTATTCCATCTCCGAGCGACTTCGTCTCGAAGTTGGTAGAGCTGTTTCAAAAAATTAAGAGAACAATCGTTAAGCTCTTTAGAACCTTTTAGCCGCCAAAATCCATCGGGATCGAAAGTTTCGCCGAGCGGCTGAGTCAATTCCAAACGTTTGCATTCAAGTTCAGCTTCTTCTAGGAGATCGGCATTTTTAAGTTCTTGAATCACCTTTTCATATAGAGGAATTAGAAATTCCACATCATGTCTCAGATAATTCAAATCTTCTTGGACAAGAGGACGTTTTGCCCAGTTTTTTTTCTGGAGTTTCTTCTCTAGTGTAATTCCAAAATGAATTTTTACTAGATCTGCAAGTCCGGTTTTGGCATAGGAGAGATACTGAGCTGCGATATATGTATCGAAGACGTTTTCGAAAGCTCTGCCAAAATCATGTTTAAGACTGGAAATATCGTGACTCGCTCCGTGAAGAATTTTTCTTATTCTTTCGTCGGAGAATATATCAATGAGCGGAGCAATATCTTTTGGATTATGCAGAGACAATGCATCTACAAGCCATGTGTTTGCACCGTCTGAAATTTGAATCACGCAGACTTGAGACTGATACGCATGAAGACCGTTTGTCTCAGTGTCAACAGCAATTATTTTAGAGCCTTCAAGTTCTTTTATGAGTTTGCTCAATTGATTAACAGAAGATATAAGCATTTATTAAATATCAGTCCTCTCTGTAACAGGCAATCGAAGATAAGGTTTCATGAAATCGTATTTCAACAATCGGCAAGTTCTGCTTTTTGGCAAAATAGAATAGATAGCGGGCTAGAATCTCCGCAGTTGGATTTTCGTCCATGACAAAAACCTTTTCACCTTTTTCTAAAAAATAATTAAGTAAAGGATCTTCCCGTTTCAACAACATTTTGTGGTCCCAATTATCGTCTACGAATTTCTTGATGATCGATTTTATTTTACTGAAATCCATTATCATTCCGCTTTCGTTTAGAATGTTTGATTCGCAAACTATTTCGATCCTTCCATTGTGACCGTGAGGTTGAGAACAGGGACCTTCATAATTCAGAAGCCTATGCCCATAAGAAAAATCGATAATCTTTATTGTCTGCCACATATAAAAGAGTTTATATTAATTTAGAGGTGAATCCAAGCAATGTCGAAATTATGTAGTAGTGCTTCAGTTTTAGGTGAAAAATCAGAGAACCACGAATGAATACGAATGTACACTAACAAAAATTTAAAATAAATATTAATTATTTTTTAAAAAAATTCGTGTTAATTGGTGTCCATCCGTGGTTCGAGTTTATTAGTGTTGATTATCAGTTCGTATTTATTAGCATTACGTTAAATGTTTAATAAAAAATTATATTTTGTTGGAATAGGTGGTTCTGGAATGATGCCCTTGGCATTGCTTTATGCATCTGCCGGCTTTGAAGTCAGCGGTTCAGATCGATCTTTTGACAAGGACCCTTCGGATGAAAGACTTTCTTTATTAAAACAAAATGGCATTTCTGTCTTTAGAGAAGGACAAGGAGGCTCGGTTGGAGCTTGCGCAGTTGTTTCGACGGCAATTGAATCGAGTCATCCGGATATTGCAGGAGCTCTTTCGATTGAACATCGATCGCTCGCACTAAAGAATCTTTTGAAGGAACTCAGACCTTCGGAAACGATAATGGTCGCAGGGTCAAGCGGAAAGACGACTACGACGGCTATGATCGGATGGATCTTGGAAAGATGCGGATACGATCCTTTGATTTATCTAGGAGGCGAATTAAATGGTATTGCGCCTTTAGGAGCTAGATTTGGACGAGGTATTGCAGTTTTAGAAATAGATGAGTCTGACGGTTCAATCGAAAAATTTTCGCCGGATATCGGTGTTTTGACTTCTATTTCTGAAGACCATAAGCCTCTTAATGAAATCGAATTACTCTTTTCGAATTTTATGTCCAAGTCTAAAAAGAGAATTGTTTCGAAGAACGCTGAGTATTTATTACGAAAGAACGGTTTGAATTGTGAAACTGCTGATGAATTTGCAATTCCTGTTTCAGGGCTGTTAGGCGGATTTAATCGAGTAAATGAGGCATTGGCAGTTCGTACGGCAATGTGCGCAGGCATTACTGAAGCCTGTGCGAAAAATGCTTTAAAAGATTTTCCCGGAGTTGCAAGAAGACTGCAGATACTTTTTCGCGATAGTCAAAGAGCGGTCATCGATGATTTTGCTCATAATCCTGAAAAAGTCGCCGCGTCGCTTTTAGCTTTAAGAAAATTAGAGATGAGATTGATGGTGATTTTTCAGCCTCATGGTTATGGTCCTACGAAGATGCATGCTAAAGGATTTGGCAAGGTTTTTTCTGAAATGCTTTTGGATAAAGATAGGCTGGTTATGCTCCCGATATTTGATGCCGGAGGCACTGCTGATCGGAGCGTGAAGTCTGAAATGATCATTGAGAACGTCAAAGGGCCGGACTGCATTTCAGTTAAAGATAAGGATGAAGCATATTCAAAAGGGATAGAATTTTTGAACGCAGGCGGCGCTTTAGTTGTTATGGGGGCTAGAGATCACGGACTAAAAAAATTAGCATTAAAATTTGCTCGTAAAATTAAATTAGAAGTATGATATAAAAGCTTATGTAAGCGATTACAAAACGATTTTAGCTCTTGACATTAAGAATTTTTTATGATAACTTTAAAATCAAAGATTATGCTTTCAGCAATCAGAAATACTTGGGGGGAAATTATGAGAGCAACAATAAACAATGATTCTAAAATTGAAAGAAAGAGTTATTTTGAAGAAGAGACTCTTATTGGCAATAGATGGATAGATCTTCTCAACCAACATGATTTTGCAAATCCAGATAATAAAATAAATGACAACGTAATTAGGACGGATCAATTTTATTTTTCATCGGAAAGTCTTGATATTTTAGCCGGTGATGGGCAAGCTGAATTCCAATCTCAGAAATTGCCGGATAGTATTGGATCTGAGGCTTTTCAGATGGCTTTAAATGAGTTGACGGGAGTACTTTTTGAAACAAATCAGGCTGAACAATTATGGGCGGAAATACTTCAGCATAAATATTATTTAAGTGAACGGCTTGGAAGAAATTGTGGAATAAGAGTTGCTGCTATCGATTATCTAACAAACGTTGCGGGAAAGATGAAGTCGCCTGGATTTCGCGAAATGTCGGAGATTCAGAGGCTGTATAAGGAAGCTGAACGTGATGCCTTAACTGATTTGAACAATCGTAGAGCGCTTGGAAAAAAACTGGACGAGGAAATTGAACGCTGTAGAAGACATGGAAGCAGGTTTTCAATTGCGGTTTTTGATCTAGATGATTTTAAAAAAGTGAACGACAATTTCGGACATCTTGTTGGTGACGGAGTAATCAAAGATTTAGCTTCTATTCTGAAAGAATCAATTCGCCTAATCGATTTTGCTTCTCGCTGGGGCGGCGAAGAATTTGTTGTTTTAATGCCGGAGACGGAAAAATCTGATGCTTTAGTGGTAGCTGAGCGGATTCGCGAAAAGTTTAGTGAGAAAAATTCGGATATGAATCTTACAATTTCAGGTGGTATTGCGATGGCTCCAACCGATGGCATTACAGCTCACGAAATTTTTGATTTTGCGGATAGGTGTCTCTACAAAGCAAAATCTGAAGGGAAGAACAGAATTTGTTTATACTCCAACGAAAGGCGAAAATTTTATAGAACTTTTTGCGATGGAAAAGTCTTTATGCTTGAAAAATTTGAAAACAAATCTGCGAATAATGCTCCACTAACAAATGTCAGCACTGGCGGGATTGCATTCTTATGGTTTGAACCTATTGCGGTTGGTGAAATGGTTCGAGGCCGCATCAAACTTAGTGAAAGAATTGATGGAAAATCTGAATCTGATTTTTTTGGCAGAGTCATACGAGTGGAAGAAATAGAGGCAGGAAAAGAGTATGAAATCGGAGTCGAGTTTAGTAATTCATCGGATTTTGTTCAGAAAAGTGTTGCTGGAAAGTCAACTTCTTCTGCTGTAAAACTGTTGTTATAGATTGGAACCTAAATTTATTTAAAAAAAATTCAGCGGTTCTTTCGGTTCTTTGTTGATAAATAGAACTAAATAAGTACAATTTTCTTATTGAAATAATTTAAAGCAGGTTAGACCTGCAATTTTAGAGGAGGTAATTGTTATGGCGTTCATTCTTCCGGAACTTTCTTTTGCAACGGGTGCACTGGAACCTTATATCGATGAGCAAACAGTTCTGATTCATCATGGGAAACATCATAAAGGATACGTGGATAATGTTAATAAACTTGTTGAGGGTACCGAATTTCAAAATGCGTCTCTTGAAGAAATAATTAAAAAGGCTGAAGGAGGACTCTTTAATAATTCTGCTCAGGTATGGAACCACACTTTTTACTGGCAGTCTTTGACTCCTAAAAGTGCTGGAAAGCCTTCTGGAGAGCTATTGAAGGCTATTGAACATTCATTTGGAAGCTTTGAAAACTTTAAGGAAGAGTTTTCAAAAAAAGCTGTTTCTACTTTTGGAAGCGGTTGGGCATGGCTTATCAAAGGGCAAGACGGAAAATTGGAAATTATGAGCACTAGCAATGCGGATACGCCTATAAGAAGAGGCAAGCTGCCGTTATTGACATGCGATGTTTGGGAACATGCATATTATTTAAAGTATCAGAATCGCCGAGCTGAATATGTTTCAGCATGGTGGAATATAGTTGACTGGGATGCAGTTGCAACCCGTTTGAAATAGTTGAGACTCAAAATATTGTATCTATACTAGCTTTTTAAGTTGCCTCCGATATAATTAACCGGAGTCATGCAAGTCGATATGGAATACAACCATTGAGGCACGGAGACACAGAGAAAAAAATAGATAAAAAAAATCAGTGTCTTGGTATCTGGTATGTTATTATATTTGAAATTGCAAATTGGAAAGTGCAAATTGAAAATTTTATTTTTCCAATTTTCATTTTTCAATTAT